>JAAAOH010000305.1 GCA_009908925.1 Spirochaetota bacterium
ATCGGTCCTCGCTCTCGACTCCAGGCGGCAGCAGGTCGTCTCACAGATGCAGGATGCCGGCGTATTTCACCTCGAGGTCGAGCAGAAGGAGAGCGATGACCTCTCCGAGCTGCGCGAGCAACGGGCGTACGTGGAGCGCGCGACGATGGTCCTGCCGCGACAACGCCCCGAGGGAGTGGATGCCGAGGCCGAGGCCGAGCAGTACGGTTTCGAAGGGGCTCTGAGCACGGCCAAATACCTCAACGAAATCGCGGAGCGTCGCCGGGAGCTCGAGGATCGCCTCGATCAGCTCCTGCGCGAGGAGCTGCGCCTCCTCCCGTGGGGCGATTTCGCCCCCGAGGACCTCGAGGAGCTGCGCCGGTGGGATGTGGACATCCGGCTCTACACGGTGACGCAGAAGCAGTTCAAGAACGTGTCCGCGCCACGGCTCTTCGTGGTAAACCGCAGCAACGGACAGGTGTATTTCGCGGTTGCCTACCGCGAGGGCGAGGAGCGGCTCGAGCTCACGCCGGTGTCCCTGCCGGAGCGGCGACTTGCCGATATCCGGTCCGATATCGAGGAAAAGCGCGGCGCCCTCGAAGAGATCCGGGACCGCATCGCAGAGCGGTTCCCCGAGCGGGAAAATCTCCAGCGCGCACTGACTGCCATCGACGATCGTATCCGCTTCGAGGAAGTGAAAGTCGGTATGAATACCGATGAGTCGCTGGCCTACATCACGGGCTTCGTACCGCAGGAGTTCGAAGAGCTCGTCCGCGATTCAGCCCGCAGCGGCGGATGGGGCCTGCTGATCCGCGACCCCGAGCCCGACGAGCAGGTCCCCACGCGGGTGAAGAACCGCAAATCGGTCGGCATCATCGAGCCGGTGTTCGATCTCATGGACACCATTCCAGGATACCGTGAGGTGGACATCAGCTTCTGGTTTCTTATCTTCTTCACCGTGTTCTTCGCCATGATCATAGGTGACGGGGGATACGGTCTGCTGATCACCGCCGCGTCGATCTTCGCCGTCATCCGCGGCAAGCGGCGCGAGGGCTCCCCGTCAAAGGGCGCCGTCCTGCTCACGGTCATGGGAATTGCCACGATCGGATGGGGCGCGGTTACGGGAACCTGGTTCGGCTACGAGCCGTTTGCTCAGATTCCTCTCCTGGCGTCACTCAAGATCGAGGCCATCTCGAGCTTCAACCCGCAGAGCCCCGAAACCATACAGTGGGTGTGTTTCATACTTGCAACGACTCATCTGTCCATTGCCCATCTGTGGAAGTTCATCGTGGGGCTCAGACGTGGTCGGCCGAAGATCAAGGCCCTGGCCGATCTGGGCTGGCTTCTCATGATGCCGGGCCTGTACTACCTGGTTCTCACGGTCGTGCTCGGCCAGCCGCTGCAGGATTTCTCGGTGTACGTGATTCTCGCTGGAATCGCGATCGTGCTCATGTTTTCCGAGCAGCGTGAGGGCGCCGGATTCTTCAAGGGCGTCGGCTACGGACTTGCGAATATTTTCCCGACGGCGCTCGACAGCATCAGCGCTTTTTCGGACCTGATCTCCTACATCCGACTCTTTGCAGTCGGACTTGCAACGGTGGAGATCGCGAAGAGCTTCAATGGAATGGCTGCGGGCATGGCCGCCGACGGTGCCGTCGGTATCGTGGCCGCAGTCCTGATTCTCTTTCTCGGACATACGCTGAATCTCATCATGGGAGCTCTTTCCGTGGTGGTTCACGGCGTGCGACTGAATATGCTGGAGTTCTCCCGGCATCTCGGAATGGAATGGTCGGGAGTTCCTTATCGTCCATTCCGCAAACAAGAACAGACAACGTAGAAAGGAGTTAACGGATGGATTACGGTCTTATTGGTGTCGGCGCTGCACTGGCGCTTGCGGCGAGTGGTTCCGCGCTTGGTACGGGTACGGCGGGTATGTCCGCGGTTGGAGCGTGGAAGAAGTGCTTCGTTCAGAATCGTCAGGCGCCGTTCCTGCTGGTCGCGTTCGTCGGCGCACCGCTGACTCAGACGATATACGGCTTCATTCTCATGAACGCACTCTGGACCGCCGCACAGGCCGGTCAGGCGGGCGCTCTCATCCTGGGCGCCGGAGTGTTCGGCGGTATCGGCATGGGCTTCTCCGCCTGGTTCCAGGGAAAGGCCGGTGCGGTGGCATCTGATGCGCTTGCCGAGACCGGACAGGGATTCGGCCAGTTCATTATGGTTCTCGGCATCGTCGAGACGGTCGCGCTCTTCGTGATGGTCTTCCTGCTCGGTGTCGTTGCGGTTTGATGCAGACCTGCCGAACATGTAGGTAGGATGTTTCCCCGTGCGCACCTCGCTGCAGTGATTCTGCTCACCGTTCTCTCCGTTTCACTTCTCGGTCAGGAGACGGAGCGGGAGAGAAACGGGGAGCCGGCATGGGTGACCTATCGACGAGGCGTGCACGCGCTCGATTCGCGAAACTTCGGCGAGGCGTTGCGGAACTTCCGTGACGCACTTGCCGTGCGTCGCCCGTTTCCCGAGGCGGAGGCAGGCATCGGTCGTGTCTTCGAGGCAGAGGGAAACTGGGAGCTCGCCCGCAGGCAGTACAACCGCGCCCTCGAGCTTTCGGACCACTTCTACGTCACCGAAGACGAATACGCCGTCCGCTATCGCCTCGCCGACCTGCATCGCAACCGCGAGATCTGGATGCAGTATCAGCGTGAGCTCGAGTACATCGCCGGGCAGAACCCGCAGTTCCGCCCCGAGCATGACCCGCCGTATCGCCGTCTCATACCCAACGTGCTCACACGCCCCCCGCTCGAGGACCGGCCCCCGGAGCCCCGCCTCGACATTCTGCTGCGGCTTTACCGGCTGGAGGAAAACTTCGCCTACCGCGCCCATCGGGACCTGGGTGAGGTATATCTTCGAAACGGGCGAGCAGCTCCGGCGGTGGAGCATTTGAGCTTCGCTGCGGTGGCGGCACTCTCCACTCTCGTTGACGAGCTGCGAACCGACACCTACGGGTATGAGTTCACCACCACCCGGCAGCTCATCATCGACGCGCTCGAGGTCGAGCGACTGCGTCGCTACATGGGGCCCGAGCAGTCCGACCTGTTTCGCGTGCTCTTCCGCTTGAGTGGCGCCCTGCTGCGCGAGGACCTCACCTCCGGTGTGCCGGCCGAAATATGGCGACTGCTCCGCGCCTTTCCCGAGGCGGCCGGGGAATGGGCGGTACGCGCCGCTCGCGCGATGGAGCGGCCGCAAACCTCGATGAACGTTGATTATTAGGGCCGGAGTGCCCTATGCTTCGCAGGAAGCATGAAGAAACTCATCATCCGTGGTGCCCGGGAGCACAACCTCAAGAATATTGACCTCGAGCTCCCGCGTGATGCCTTTATCGTCATCTCCGGGCTGAGCGGTTCGGGCAAATCATCACTGGCATTCGATACCGTTTTTGCCGAGGGACAGCGCCGATACGTGGAGTCGCTGTCAGCCTACGCACGGCAATTTCTCGGCCGCCTCGACAAGCCCGACCTCGACTACATAGAAGGGCTCTCCCCCGCGATATCGATCGAACAGAAGGCCACCAACCGCAACCCCCGCTCGACCGTCGGCACCGTCACTGAGATCTACGACTATTACCGCTTACTCTTTGCCCGCATCGGAACGCCGCACGACCCGGCCACCGGCGAGGTGCTTGCCAAACAGACCACAGATGAAATCATC
This sequence comes from Spirochaetota bacterium, assembly GCA_009908925.1. Taxonomy (GTDB): domain Bacteria; phylum Spirochaetota; class Spirochaetia; order DSM-27196; family PWMO01; genus JAAAOH01. Next base: position 3,688 of record JAAAOH010000305.1, read on the forward strand.
GATGCGGTGCTTACGTATCCCGACGGCGCACGCTTGTCGGTGCTCGCGCCGGTCGTGCGCGGCAGGAAGGGGCGTCACGAGAAGGTGCTCGGTGACGCCCGGCGGGCGGGATTCGTGCGTGTGCGAGTGGACGGCGAGCTCAGAAGCCTCGATGAGGAGATAGAGCTCGAGAAGAACAAGCGCCACACGGTAGAGCTGGTGGTGGACCGGCTGAAGGCAGGGCCGGCGCAGCGCACGCGCGTCGCTGAGGCGGTAGAGACCGCCACCGAGGCCGCGGCGGGAATGGTGATCATTCACGTGAAGCACGGTGAGAGCGAGTGGGAAGACTCTTTCTCCCAGCACTACGCATTTACCGACTCCAACCTGACCTTTCCGGAGCTAGAACCGCGCTTGTTCTCATTCAACAACCCCTACGGTGCCTGCGAGGCCTGCTCGGGTCTCGGTATCACCATGGAGTTCGATCGCGACCTCGTAATGCCCGATCCGTCGAAGTCCTTCAACCAGGGGGGGCTCGTCCCCTACAATCCGAACTCCGCCTGGCACCGCAGCCGCTTCGAAGCCCTCGCGCGGCAGATCGGATTCGATCTCGATACACCGCTCGAGAAGCTCCCCGAAGACGCCCTCGAGGCCATCTTTCGGGGAACCGAGAAGCCCATCGAGGTTTCCTACGTCAACAAGGAGAACACCGGGCGCTTCGAGTATCAGACCGCATTCCCCGGTATCCTCGAAGATCTCAAGCGCCGCTACCGCGAGACCACGTCGGAGGGGATCAAGGAATGGCTCGAGGGCTTCATGGCCCAGAGGCCCTGCGCAAGCTGCGGGGGACGGCGGCTGCGCCCGGAGGCGCTCGCGGTCACCGTCGGAGAGCGCAATATTCACGAGCTCACCGGGATGTCGGTGGCCGACGAGCTCGCCTTTCTCTCCGGCCTCGAGCTCTCGGAGACCGAACAGCAGATCACCGGCGAGGTGCTCAAGGAGATCATCTCACGGCTGTCGTTCATGGAGAACGTTGGCCTGGAGTATCTTACCCTCGATCGGGCGGCATCGACCCTCTCTGGAGGTGAGGCACAGCGGATCAGGCTTGCGACGCAGATCGGCGCCTCCCTGGTCGGCGTGCTCTACATCCTAGACGAGCCGACCATCGGGCTTCATCAGCGCGATAACGAGCGGTTGCTGGGAACGCTCCGGCACCTCCGCGACCTGGGGAATACCCTGATCGTGGTGGAGCACGATGAGCAGACGCTGCGCATGGCCGACTACATCGTCGATCTGGGGCCGGGTGCCGGCGTCCACGGGGGGCACATCGTAGCCGAGGGTACGCTCGATGAGGTGCTGGCCGACGAGGGAAGTCTCACCGGGGCCTATCTTTCCGGGCGACGGGTGGTCCCGCTGCCCGAAAGCCGTCGTGCGGGCACGGGGACCGCTGTCGAGGTGCGCGGCGCGGCCGAGCACAACCTCAAGGAAATCGACGTGGCCTTTCCCCTGGGAACCTTCATTGTGATTACCGGCGTGTCGGGCTCCGGGAAATCGACGCTCCTTGGTGACATCCTCCATCCCGCGCTGCAGAACCGGCTCAGCCGGGGGCACAGGTCCGTAGGGAGCCACACGGGCATCGAAGGGGTTGAGAATCTCGACAAGGTCATCAACATCGACCAGAGCCCCATCGGACGCACGCCGCGGTCGAATCCGGCGACCTACGTGGGCCTGTTCACACCGATCCGCGACCTCTTTGCTTCGCTTCCCGAGTCACGCGCTCGCGGGTACAAGCCCGGGCGGTTCTCCTTCAACGTCAAAGGGGGGCGCTGCGAGAACTGCCAGGGCGCCGGTACGATCAGGATCGAGATGCACTTTCTCTCCGACGTGTACGTGACCTGCGACGTCTGCGGGGGCAAGCGCTTCAACCGCGAAACCCTCGATGTGTACTACAAGGGCAAGAACATCTACGACGTCCTCGAGCTTACCGTAGAGGAGGGGCTGGAGTTCTTCTCCGCGGTCCCGCAGATCGCTCGGCGGCTCGAGACGCTGCAGGCGGTGGGACTCGACTACCTGAAACTGGGACAGTCGGCGCTCACCCTCTCCGGCGGTGAGGCCCAGCGGGTCAAGCTGTCTCTCGAGCTTTCCAAGCGCAGCACAGGTCGGACCTTCTACATTCTCGATGAGCCTACCACGGGTCTGCATTTCGAGGATGTGCGAAAACTCATCGAGGTTCTCAACCTCCTCGTGGACAAGGGGAACACTGTCGCGATCATCGAACACAACCTCGATGTGATCATGCAGGCTGATCACGTCATCGACCTCGGTCCCGAGGGCGGAGCGCAGGGCGGGCGAGTGGTGGCGCAGGGCACGCCGGAGGAGATTGCGGCGGTGCAGGAATCCTACACGGGACGCTTCATCGGACAACGGATGCCGTGATACCGCGACGGATTGGCGCAACAACACCTGCCTTCCACGTGCTCGCCGCGCTCGCGCTGGCACTGACACTCGCGCTGCTCTGCGCGCCGGCGCTCCGGGCTCAGGACGCCGGGGAGACCCCCCAGACCCCGGACGCCGCCGAGACCACGGACTCGGGTGAGGCCGGCGAGGCCCCGGGCGCCGGCGAGGCTGCAGAGGAGACGCTTCCCGAGGACATCCGCACGGCGAGCTTCTACGAGCTTTCGGTCTGGCTGGACCGCCTCGATCTCTCAACGCGGGGCACGCGCCGGGATCTCGAGCAGCGGCTCTTCGAACACTACGGCCTGGAGTACACCGAGCCGGAGGCGGGTGCGGGCGGGCGCGAGATCGTGATCGAGTCGGCGCTGGAATCGAGCTACTTCGAGCTCACCGAAATCGAACAGCGCTACGTGCGGCTGCGGGGCGGCGTTGTGCTGCGCATGGAGGACCCCGAGGAAGGCGTGATCCACACCATAGCCGCGGAGGAGCTCGTCTTCAATCGCGAGACGGAGGCCATCACCGCCAGAGGCGACATCGAGTACGTGATAGACCGGGGGACGAGCAGCGAGCGTTTCACCGGCGAACAGCTGACGATATACCTCGACGACTGGGAAGGCGTATTCCTCGAGGGTACCTCGCGTCGGGACCGCGAGATTCGCGGGCGCGACCTCGAGTTTCGCTACTCCGGGGCCTACATCACCAGATCTCCGGACGACATAGTGACGCTCGAGGGTGGGGTTATCACATCCTCGCAGGGAGAACCGCCGTACTACCGGATACGGGCGCGCAAGATCTGGGTGCTCGGCCCGGGGGAGTGGGGCCTGCAGGGCGCCTCGCTCTACGTGGGGCGTGTGCCGCTC
>JAAAOH010000001.1 GCA_009908925.1 Spirochaetota bacterium
CGCCCCCTGCGGCGCCGGCGCCCGCTTTCCCGGCACCGCCCTTGCGCCCGCGCCGTGGTGCCCGCCTCGCGGTAATGTGAGCCCGCGCGGCGAAAAGCTCACGAAGCTCGCCGCGCAGCTCCACGTCCTCGCTGATCCACTCAGCAATGATATCCCGCGCACCGGCGAGCGCCGCATCGGCATCGGCCAGCCCCGCCTCGCCGTCTACGAAGTCCGCGGCCTCTCGCGTCGGTACGACGTCTTCAGCGGCCAGGATGCGGCGAGCAAGCGGCTCGAGCCCCCGCTCACGTGCTGCAGTCGCCCGGGTCTTTCGCTTCGGCCGGTACGGGAGGTAGAGGTCCTCCAGAACGGCGCGGCTCTCGGCCGCCTCGAGCGCGGCGGAGAGCTCGGGCGCCAGCAGCTCGCGTTCGCGGAGGGAATCGAGTATCGCCGCCCGTCGGGTGTCGAGCTCCTCGAGTTGGGCGAGGCGATCGCGCACGACTACGAGGGTGTCCTCGGCCATCTCCCCGGTACGCTCCTTACGGTAGCGGGCTATGAAGGGGACGCCGGAGCCCTCCGCGAAGAGGGCAGCGGCTCCGGCAACGTGCGCAGGAGCGAGGGCGAGCTCTGAGGCAATGGTGGCTATGTGTTTCTGATTCATCGTACGGTTTCGTCCTTGGGCACATCGGCGCTGCCCGCCGTTTTCTGTCTGAAGTGGAGATCGAACCAGGCGAGTCCGGTCGTCTCCTGTCGATACCACATCTCATCGGAGAGGTTGAGAAAGGCGTGATCCCCTTCCGGATAAACGATGAGGTCGACGGGGTGTCCGGCCTCCTTTAGCGCGGCGGCGTAGCGCTCCGACTGGCGCACGTGGACGGTCTGATCCTGGCCGCCGTGGAAGAGCAACACCGGCGGCAACCCGTCGTTGATATGGTGAATCGGACTGAGCTCGCGCAGGCGCCGCTCTGAGAAGAAACGAAAGGTGAACGAGTGCTCGAAGGCCTCACCGTCTCTCATCGCGACGAGGTCCGTCGGGGCGCATTCGGCAAACACGAATGCCGGCGAGAAGCCGTCGTGCTCCATGGTCGAGACGGCGAGAAGCGCGAGGTGCCCCCGCCGGCGGATACTCCGTAGAGCCCCATATTGTGCGCATCGTAGCCGTAGCGCGACGCCTGCTCTGCCAGCCATCGTATCGCCACCCGCGTGTTCTCGAGCGGCCCATCGAACCCGCGGACGAGATTGGTGGTGTAGTTCACCGCCGCCACGAAGTACCCGGCCTCCCGCATCCGTCGCAGGAATCGATCCACCACGCGGATCGTGATCTTATCACCATGGATCCACGATCCCCCGTGGAAGAACACCACGATCGGGGGCGTGGCGCCGGAGAACTCCGCGAGCGGCTCATAGATATCGACATGCTGATCCCGGAAGGTACCGTCTCTGTACACGAGGTCGCGATGAACGACACCGCCGGCGGGTGGTTTTGCTTCCGACTCTCTGACGAGGGTACGTATGGTTCCCGGCATGGGCACGACCAACCCCTGCACTGCAGGAATGAAAATGAACGCCGCAGCAACGGCGACGATGATGAGAACGAAGAGGGATAGTACTCTCACGGAGGTGAATATGGCAGCAGGGGGGACGAGGGTCAACGCCGGACAGGCCGCCGCCGACCCTCGACACCGGCGCGGCCTGCCTGTAGGATCGGCGTATGAAACGACACATCCTATGCGGAGTCGCCATTCTTCTCATGGCTGCCTCCGCCCTTTCCGCCCAGTCGGTATCCGTGGTGGATACCAACCTCGGACAGCGAATGCTGCAGCTCTTTCCCGAGCTCTCCGAGGGCTATATCGATCTGAACTCCAACGGGCAGCTCGACCGTTTCCAGGACATGGATGAGAAGGTGCCCGAGTCACTCATACAGGACAACACTCTGCAGGTGCAGGAGGTGCTCGACTTCGTGATCGATCACTTCCGCTTCTTCACCGTCGAACGCCTCGAAGAGATCCGTGCCGCCGTCGAGAACGCCGAGGGCGATATCCCCGAGATAATCGCGATCTCCTACGGCAACCGGCTTGCCGGGGCCATCGAGGACAAGCGCGAGTTCGGCGCCGACGACCTCTACCTGCCGCCCTCCGTCCTTGCACGCGCACAGGAGGAGATGGGGGGCTACATCGCCACGATGCTCCACTCCTTCCGAAAGGAAGAGGGTGAGTACGCGCGCCGCTTCTCTGAAGCGCGCGAACAGCTATTCTCTATGATGGAGGCGGGCTACCCGCTTCCGCGCATCGGTGACGCCGACGAGTCACTCCTTGCGAGTGCGATGATTCATACCATCATCACCACCGGTGAAGACGATCCGCAGCGGGTGAAGGCTGCGATCCGCACGCTCGGCAGAATGCAGGCCGAGGAGGCGATTCCCCGGCTCGAGTCACTGCTCGACTCGGATGAGTTCCGCATCGCGGCAGTCGAAGCGCTCGGCGAAATCGGCAACAACACCGCGCGCGGCATCCTCACCTCCGCGCTCGAAGAGAGCAACCCCGGGCCATACCAGAATGCGGTTATCCGTGCTGTGGGGCGCGTCGGCGGGGCGGAGAGCGCCGAGCTCATCACCGATCTTGCCGAGACGACCCGCAACGCCGCGGCCGACGGCGATGGCAACAACGCCGAGGGCGCCGGACCGGATTCGGAGAAGATGCTCACCATTCTCAGGGCCATGGCCGACCTCACGGATCAGGGAACCCGCAATCGCGACATCTACCAGACGCTCTCCGAGTATCTCGAGCATCAGCAGCCGGAGTTTCGCCGGGTCGCGGCCGAGGGCATCGCGAACTACGGAGGACGGAACGCGCTTGGGCTGCTGCAGCCCCGCCTCAGTGACGAACGCAACGAGGAAGTCCTCATCACCCTCGTGCAGGAGCTCAAGGATTATGACGAGGTGAGCGTGCTCACCGGCTTCACCAACCTGCCCTGCTCGATCAACGCGGAACATCGACCCGGGTGCAGGAGGAGACCATCACCGCGATCGGAGCTCACGCCAACGGACCGCGGGTTGTCACCACGGTGATGGATTACCTCGAACACGAAAGCGAGTCGGTCCGCAAGACTACCGCGGAGGCCATCACCGAGCTCTATGAAAAGGACGCCCGACAGGTGGTCGGCGCCCTCAGCCGCGGTGTCACTACCTCGGACAATCAGCTCTTCCTCGAGGAGGCGACCGCAATCCTCGGCGAACTCGCCGATCCGGCGTCGCTTACGGCGCTAACCAACATGCTCGGCTCACCCCACGAGAATGTGCGCAGGAATGCCACATGGGGCCTCTACCGGATTCGCCCCACCGACAACGCCCGCGTGGCCGCCGAGCTTCAGACCCTCGTCAACAGCGAGGCGGAGCCGATCGCAGTTCGCATCAACGCCGTACGTGCGCTCGGCGCGATGGGACAGGATTCCGCCCGCTACTTTGCCGTGCGGGCGCTCGCCGAGCTTCCCTCACTCGGCGATGAGAGCATCGAGGCGCTTCTCGACACCGCCGGATCCGGTGAGCCGGCACTTGTGCGCACAGCCGCCCTCGAAACGCTCACCGATAACGGCATCCATCTCGGCGAACGCGCGGGAACCGTGGCTGGCATCGCGCAGCGAACCGACGATGCGGACGTGCAGCGGGCGGCCCTGCGGTTGCTCGGAGACTTCGGCGCCGAGGAAACCATCGGCGTCGCCAACACGCTTCTCGATACCACCGACTCGGCCGCGACACGCATGCAGATCGCCTACGCGCTCTCGAAGGTTCACACCGAGGATGCGGTGTCGCTCCTCATCAATGTCGCCGCCGATGAGGAGGTCGGCGAGCTTGCCATGGGACTCCTGCGTGATGCGGAGACTCAGACCGTGAAGCGGGTCGTCGAGCGTCGGCTGCAGACCGAGGATGACCCTGACATACGCGCGGTACTCGAGCAGCTGGGTTCCACGGTGGCGGCCGGCGGGTGAGCGTAAATGGCTGAAGTTCTCGTTGCCGGGCATCGCAACCCCGATGTGGATTGCACCTGTGCGTCCACCGCCTACGCGCATCTCAAGCAGGCACTCCACCCCGAGACGACCTACACCGCAATACGCTCCGGCGCACTCAGCCGCCAGGTCCGCGACGTGTACGAGCAGGCGGGCGTTCCCGTACCGGTACACGTCGACACGATCGAGCCGACGGTCGCCGACGTCGTCACGCCCTACGACTTCTGCCTCGACCCGGCCGATCCCGTGCTGCGCGCCTTCCAGCTCGTGCGCGAGCGCACCATCAGCGCAATCCCCGTCTGCGAGCGCGACGGCTCTTTCGCCGGCGTTGTGGGTATCAACGAGATCGCCGATTACGCTTCCGCATTCCACGCCGGCGAGCGCCCCGAGTACCACTTCTCAACGGGCAACTTCGAGCGCGTCCTTCCCGGCCGGTTCCTCAAGCAGGGGGCGACCGAAGAGTTCGCAGCACCCATCGCTACGGGAGCTATGCCCATACAACGCTCGTTCGAGCGAATGGAGCGGATCTCGCGCGCGCCGCTTCTCATCGTGGGAAACCGTCCGGAGATCATCGAGTACGCGGTCGCGCATGCGTTTCCGGCCATCGTCATTACCGGCCTCGAGGCGGCGGACGAGCTCGAGGTCGACTTTTCCAGCTACGGGGGGTCGGTCTACCTCTCGGAGACGGACACCGCGGAATCCATCAGACTGCTGAGGCTGAGCTCCGAAATCGACATGATTACCGACCGCGACGTTCCGCGCCTCGAGCACACCACGCCCTTCGACGAGGCAAAGGCTCAGCTGCTCGGCTCCGAGTATCGCGGCTTTCCCGTCTTCCGGGACGGAGCGTTCATCGGCATGGTCACGCGCCGGTCATTCATCGAGCGTCCCCGTCCGAAACTCATTCTGGTCGACCACAACGAGCTCGACCAGGCGGTGGCGGGCGCGGAGTACGCGCAGATCCTCGAGATCGTGGATCATCACCGCCTCGACGCGCCGAAGACGCCGGAGCCCATCTCCGTGCATACACGACCGGTAGGAAGCACCTGCACCATCGTGTGGCAGGAGTTTGCCGCGAACGGCGTCGAGGTTCCCGCCGACATCGCGGTCATTCTGCTCTCGGGCATCCTCTCCGATACGGTGAACCTCCAGTCACCCACCGCAACTGAAGTCGATCGGCGCGCCATCGAGTCCCTCGAGCGACTCACCGGACTCTCACGCGACGAGCAGACCAAGCGCCTGTTCTCCAGACTCAAGGCCCTGCAGGAGCGCGACCCCCACGAGGTCGTCGGCGCCGACTTCAAGGTCTACGAGGAAGCGGGCCTGCGTTTCGGGATCGGGCAGGCGGAGGTCACGACGCTTGTCGATGCAAAGTCCTACGCAGACCGACTCATCCACGCCCTCGAAGACACCGCCGAGGAGAGATCGCTCTCCTGGACCATGCTCATGATCACCGACGTGGTGAAAGGAGACAGCCTGCTGTTGACGAACGGGTTCTCCGACGGTGACCGCAAGCTCGTATATCAGCGCCTCGAGGAGCGCATGTTCCGACTCTCGGGCGTGCTCTCGAGAAAGAAGCAGCTCCTGCCCGAAGTGGTGCGCGTCGCGCACGAGCTCGAAGGATAGGCGGGCGGCCGCGGCGGGAGCCGCCATTTGCCATTGCCGCGGGATTCCCGTAGAGTACATGCTCATGTACCAGCTACTTGCAATCGACCTCGATGATACGCTGTTTGATACCGGACAGGACATGCCCATTGCAAACGAGGAGGCGCTTCGCGACCTCGACGAGCGCGGAGTGCACGTTGTCCTCTGCTCCGGCCGGCCGACACCGAACATGGTCAGGATTGCCCGGGGGCTTTTCCGCACCGAGCGGACACACTACGTGATTTCCTACAACGGGGCGATCGTTGAAGAGGTGGAGAGCGGCCGCGAGGTCAGTCGTCAGGGCCTCGATGTCGGCGTGGCCCGGGAGATCATTCGCTACGCCCGGGAACACAGCCTCCTTGCTCAGTACTACCACGATGATGAGTTCTTCGTGGAATATGATGATCCTCGGGCGGACGAGTATACGGCGAAGAGCGGGTTGCCACACCGCGTGGTCGGGCCGCTGGACGACTTCATGGACGAGCCCTCGCCGAAGCTTCTCATGCAGGGGCCCGCGGAGACGCTTCCTGACCATCTTGCGAGACTTCGAGAGAAAGCTGCAGGGAGGTAACGATTTCCAAGCCGGTTTATCTCGAAGTGCTCAATCCCGCCGTAGACAAGGGCCGGGCGATGCTCGCGCTTGCCGAGTCTCTCGGCATCCCACGCAAGGGTCTGGTCGCCATCGGAGACAGCATAAACGACATGGAGATGATACGTGACGCCGCAGTCGGGATTGCGGTCGCCAATGCGCGGGAAGAGGTCAAGCAGGTTGCGGATCTGGTGACCGAGCGGACGGCCGCCGAGGGAGCCGTCGCCGAGGTGGCCGAACGACTATTCGGGTAGCGGGGGCTCTGCCGGTGGCGGCTCCTCACCGGCGGGTTCGTCGGGAGCGTCCGCGTCTCCAGTCTCACGCGCCGACTCACTCGGGTCCCCCATCTCGGTCGAAGACTGGCCGGCGTCGGCCCCGTCGCTCGGAGGCGCAAGCAGGCCCTTCTTCAGGAGCGCTCCGATCTCGCCCTGGGGGACCGGGCGGTTGAAGTGGAAACCCTGCAGGGTCTGGCACTCGTGAGTGCGGAAGTAGTCCCACTGGTCGCTCGACTCAACGCCCTCGGCCACCACTTCGAGGCCCAGCGAATGCGCCAGGCCGATTATGGCGTTCACGATCTTCTGATTCCCCCTCGCGAAGAGGTTCACCACGAACGAGAGGTCGATCTTGATGATGTCCGCCGGCAGATTGGACAGATAGCTCAGCGATGAATATCCGGTCCCGAAGTCGTCTATGGCGATGGTCAGACCGGGATAGCGCTCTTTGAGCAGTCGCATCTTGTCCATGGCCTCTTCCGGCGCCG
>JAAAOH010000342.1 GCA_009908925.1 Spirochaetota bacterium
TCACATGCATAGATGGGGCCATTATTGCGCCGGTTACCGCGCGCGTAAAGTCCGAAGTGCACGACTGAAGCAGCTGAACAGATGCTTGCGCGTTCAGGACGTTCCGCTGTCGCGAAGGCGCGCCGTCACTTCCACCTCGAGCTTCATTCGTTCGTCCATCAGCTCCGCGACGATCATCGTCGAGGTGGGATTGGCCCTCTGCAGGTATCGGCGGATTACCGGCAGCATGGCGTCGAGATCCTCACGCCTCGGAATGATAAGGAGCACCCTGATGAGCGTGTCGATGGAGGCGCCTGCCTCTCCCAGGAACTGCTCGATGTTGCGGAAACACTGCTCGGCCTGCTCCCCCGGATCTTCCGAGATCGCCATCGTGCGATAGTCGAAACCCGTCGTGCCGGAAACGAAGACATACGCTCCGTCGATCACGACGCGGGAGTATCCGATGTCCTGCTCGAAGGCAGACCCTGAAGAAATGCGTTTGGTCATGGTGCTTCGCTCCGCCCGGCTTTGCTGTCTTACATCACCACACGATAGTACCGGTATCGTCTGCGAAGACCAAGCTTGTCGGCAAGAAAGTTCACGACGTTTGCATCGATCAGTTCTTCCCATCCCAGTGCCGCTCCGCGCGGGGAAATGTAGAGTACATCTCCGGAGCGGGCCCAGTAGTATCCGATCTGGGTGGTAGAAGGATGAGTCGAGTGGATGTCGCCGAACCAGATCATTCCGGTCTGCATGATGGCAAGTCGGCCGTACGAGTCGAGGTCTTCCGGCAGAAACTCGAGGTTGCTGACATCGGGCAGACGTCTGGTCAGATCGACTGCGAGCACCCGTTCTTTGAGGTCTGCGTTTGTCTGTTGCATGGCTTTCTCTTCCCCGAAAAGAAGATATCACAGCGCTTCATGCGAAAACCATTGTTCGCAACCGGACAGCAACGACGAGGGAACAGCCGGGTGGCGGAATGAGGTGCTGGAAACGGTCGCCGCCGAACGTGTACCCTTAGTCGCACAGCGTGCCGGTTCCGCATGGAGGCTCGAACGTGTCCGAATCCGTATCAACTGAGAAAGCCGATGTCCTCATCGTTGGCGCCGGTCCCGTGGGGCTCACCATAGCGCTCGCTCTGGGAATGGCCGGCGTCACTACGCTCGTTCTCGAGCAGCGCGCCTCCGCGCGTCAAACCTCCAGGGCGATTGGCATCACACCCGCATCCCTCGAGATTCTCGAGCGCTACGGAGTTGCGTCGGAGATGGCGGCGGATGGGGTACAGGTTCGCCATGCGGTGATACACGGTGACGAATCGGAGATCGCCCGGGTGGGATTCGAGGCGCTTCCCACCGACTACCGCTTCATACTCTCGCTGCCGCAGAAGCGGACCGAGGAGATACTACTCGCGGCGATCTGGCGGCAGGAGATGGTGCGGGTTCTGCGGGGACGGAGGGTCACGGATATCTCCGTTGAAGGCGGCGGGGTCCGAGTGATTGTCGAGACCGGGGGAGGCGAGGAGGTCTACCGCGGGGGCGTCCTCTGCGGGTGTGACGGGAAACACAGCACGGTGCGGGAGCTCATGGGAGCTCGCTGGACCGGTCGGCCGCTTTCGAAGAGCTTCGCCATGGCGGACATCACCGATGAGACGGGGCTCGGCGACACTGCCCATCTCTACTTCACGGAGATCGGATCGGTGGAGTCCTTTCCCTTGCCGGGAGGCGTCCGCCGCTGGATCGTGCAGACGCACCACTACGTCGCCGAGCCGCCCGATGGACTGGTGCAGGAGCTCGTAAGCGAGCGAAGCGGGATCGACCTTCGAGGCTGCGAGGAGCTGTGGCGAAGCAGCTTCACTACCGAGCGCCGTATCGCCACCCCCTGGGCGAGACCGCCGATCTTTCTCGCCGGAGACGCCGCTCACCTCATGCCGCCAATCGGAGGGCAGGGGATGAACGTAGGCCTCGGTGACGCCGAGCATCTCGCCGACCTTCTGCTTCGCGAGACCGACGCTCGGGCCCCCGGCGCCCGCGAGTACGAGCGCCGCCGGCGCCGGGCGTTTCGAACCGCGGCGCGCCGCTCTATCCTGGGTATGAGAATCGGAGCCGCAACCGGGCGGGCGGCCTCGCGTCTGCGGGAGCTTCTCATTCCCGCGGCGCTCCGGGGCAGGCGCGAGCAGCGGATCATGGCGCATTTCGCCATGCTTGCCTCGCCGAATCGGCGCAGTCCCTGGCGGTGAAAACCCGGGGCGGATTCCGGGTGCCCGGGGTGCCGGCGGCCGCCGGGCGGCTCAGCAGTGTCGGCTATTTCCGCGCGAACGTGACCGCGATGAGACCGAAAAAGAAGGTGCGGCTTCGAACCCGGCGGAAACCGACCTCCCGCAATTGCTCCTCGAGTGCGGGCAGCGACGGGAAGCGCCGCAGGCTTTCCGCGATGTACCCGTAGACCTCGGGGTTGTCGTGGAGGAGCTTTCCCCACAACCGTCCCCAGAAGCGCAGGAGCCCTATCTGCAGCGAGGCGGCGGTGGGCCGCGCGGCGTGGGAGAAATCGAGGATTGCAAGGGTGCCACGGGGGCGGAGCACCCGGAAGACCGAGCGCAGAGCCGCTGAGAGGTCCGGCGCATTCCTGAACGCGTAGCCGGCGGTCACGAGATCGAATCGGCCGTTTTCGTAGGCCAAGTCGGACATGTCGCCTGTCTCGAAGCGGACGGTCTCGAAACTCACGGACGCAGAGTGTTCGGGCCGGGCGGCCGCCCACCGACGTCGGTTCCGCCGGGCGCGGGCGAGCATTTCCTCGGCGAGATCAGCCCCGACGACGCGGGCGCCGGCGTACCGGTCCGCTACGGCGAGGGTGAGATCCCCGGTCCCGCATGCGATGTCGAGGGCCTCGTGCACGCCGCTTTCGGGAAGCGAGCCGACGAGGTATCGTTTCCAGCTGCGGTCGCGGCCGAAGGAGAGAACGGTGGTTACCGCGTCGTAGCGGCCGGCGACGACCGCGAAGAGGCGGCGGTTGTACTCCAGCTTGCTTCGTGCATCGGTGAGATCGTAGTTCTCGAGCCGCTCATCGAACCTGCGTTTCACATCACCTCGACTATTCTTGTTGTCGCGCCCGCCGCTAAACCGTACTGTGTGGGTATGGATAGGTCAACAGCAGTGATGATTCATGGCATCGAGACAGCAGTACCGGAGCATTCCTACAGCCAGGAGTTTGCTCACACTTTTATGCGCGGACTCTACGAGGGAAAGCCCAGAGCCCAACAGATGATCGATCGGATCTACCCCGCCTCGGCGATAGAGAAGCGACACTCGGTCATCGGGGACTACGGCAAGGACCCGGCGGAGTACACGTTCTTTCCGAAGACTGCGGACCTGAAGCCCGAGCCGACAACGAAGCAGCGAAACGATCTCTTCATTCCTGAGGCTCAACGGCTCGCGCTTCAGGCAACGCGGTCGCTTCTCGAGCGGCTTTCCGGGCTCCGGGAGCACATCACCCATCTCATCACGGTGAGCTGCACCGGGTTCTCGGCGCCCGGCTTCGACTTCTACCTTGTGAAAGAGCTTCCCCTGCCTCCCGACACGCACAGGTTCCACCTCGGTTTTATGGGCTGCTACGCCGCCTTCCCGGCGATGAAGCTTGCCGACTCCATCTGCCGCGCGGACCCGAAGGCGAAGGTGCTCATCGTCAACGCGGAGCTGTGCTCGCTGCATCTGCAGCAGAAAGAGGATGTTGATGTTATCGTGGCGAACGCGCTCTTCTCAGACGGGGTCTCCGCTGCGCTCGTATCGGCGGACCCCGCCGATTCAGCCGGGCCGAGTATCGCGTTTCGCCACTTTGCCACGCGAACCGCTCCGGAGAGCGAGGATGACATGGCGTGGAGCATCGGGCAGACCGGCTTCGACATGAAGCTCTCGGTATACGTGCCCCGCATCATCAAGCGCAACATCGCATCCCTCATCGACGCAGCCATGGAGAGTTCCGGGCTCTCACGGGAGGCTGTCGATATCTGGGCGCTTCATCCCGGCGGCAGGGCCATTCTCGACAAGACGGCAGCCACCCTCGAGCTCGACCCCGCCGACCTGGCGGTTTCCTATGATGTGCTCAGAGAATACGGGAACATGAGCTCCGCGACGATCATGTTCATCCTCAAGCGCATCCTCGAGGGCTCGCGCAGCGGCCACATTTTCGCCACCGCCTTCGGGCCGGGCCTCACCCTTGAAGCGGCCCACATGGAAAAGGAGGCGCCGTGAAGGACAGCTGGGCCGCGCGGTCGAGTGAGAAGGAGCTTATGGACGACCCCGCCGCCGACGAGGGGCTGCTTCTTGCCACGGTCGAGCAGTTCGGCGCAATAAACCGCCTTCTCAGCCGATCGCGAACGCTCATATCCCGATATATTCTCGACGATGCGGAGCGTCGGGCGCTCGCCGAGTACACCGTGGTCGATATCGGCGCCGGCGCCTGCGATATCGGCGAGTGGATGGTGGAGGCCGCTCGGCGCCGTGGGCAGCGCCCGCGCGTCATCTGCCTCGACGCCGATCCCCGAATTGCCGCCTACGCCCGCCGGCGGGTTGCGGGAAACGACGGCCTGGAGGTCGTCGAGGCGGCCGCGGAGGACCTCTCGCGCCTCGGGCCCGTGGACTACATCTTTGCCAACCACTTTCTGCATCACCTCGACGATGACGAGATCGTGCGCCTCCTGCCGGCCGTCAGTTCGGCAGCGCGAAACGGCTTCGTCATCAATGACCTGAAGCGCTCTCGGCTCTCCCACCTCGGCTTCACCCTCCTCGCCGCTGTCTTTTTTCGAAAGAGCTTTGCGCTGCGCGATGGGCGGCTCTCCATCCGCCGCGGATTTCTCCGAGACGAGCTCGAGAGCCTCATCCGGCGTGCGGGACTCGGGCCCGAGACCGGCGGTGCCGCCGCCGGCGCGCAAGTGCCGGCCGGGACGGAGACCGCCGGGGTCGCCGGCGGCACGCGGGAGGTCGCCGTGCGCTCGCTCTTCCCCGGCCGCCTGGCCATCGTGGGCACGGCGGAGCCGGGTCGAGCAGCAGCGCGATAGTTGACGACTCCCGGGGCGCCGCAGGCCGCGGGGCCGGGAGCACAGCTGCTCTTGTTGACCGGATCACCGCGGCGTGGTTCATTGTAGGAGTGACCACGGTCTACCGCCGCCTGCAGCAGCGCCTCGACGAGCTCCCGGTACCCTTTCCGGCAAGCGAAACCGGCTCCGAGGTGCGTCTTCTCAAGGCGCTGTTCTCCGAGCGGGAGGCGGAGGTTGCCGTTCACCTCTCTGCGGTACCCGAGCCGGTGGAAACCATCCACCGGCGGGTTCTCCACCTCGTTGCCGACCGCCGGGCCCTCTCCGCCATGCTCGAGGCGCTTGCCGCGCGGGGCGCGATCAACAGCACCGGCCCTCTCGGGCCACGCCGCCCCGGTCCGGGGAGCCTCGAGCGGCGCTACGGACTTGCACCGCTGGTGGTGGGGATGTTCGAGTTTCAGGTGGACAAGCTGACGCCTCAGTTCGTTCGCGATTTTCATGATTACAGCGACCACGGTTTCAGGGAGGTTGTCGTCGGCGGGCCCACCCCGCAGCTGCGAACGGTGCCGGTGGGCGCGGCGATCAGCGGGACACGGGCGGTCGGCTCCTATGACGATATCCGCGCCTACGTCACGAACTCGCCGGGTCCGTTCGCCGTCATGAACTGCGTCTGCCGTCAGAGCGCCGAGCTCGTCGGGGAGGCCTGCACCACGAGCTCGACCCACGAGACCTGCCTCACCGTTGGGAGCGCCGCGGCCTCCACCGTTATGGGTGGCGCATCGCGCCGCATCACCCGCGATGAGGTTATCGCGATCCTCGACCGCGCGGAGCGCGAGGGGCACGTGCTGCAGCCCCAGAACTCACGGGAGCCTGCGTTCATCTGTTGCTGCTGCCGCGACTGCTGCGAGGTGCTGCGCAATGCTCGAAAGCTGCCGCGCCCCTCCGATGCGATCCCGACGACGCATCGTGCCGTGATCGACTCGCGGGCCTGTACCACATGCGGCGCATGCGTGACACGCTGTCCCATGGAGGCGATCGAGCTTGCCGGGGAGGCAGCACAGTCGGGCGCCCGGGTGATGGAGGATCGGTGCATCGGCTGCGGTGTGTGCGTGGCGACATGTCCCACCGACGCGATTCGACTCGAGCGACGGGATGATGCGCGCAAACCGCCGAGGACTACCGATGCCATGTATCTGAGGATGTTTCGGGATCGCTTCGGCCTTTTCGGGGTTGCCCGGGCGGGCCTGCGGCAGCTCCTGCGTCGGAAGGTATGACCCGGCGTGCGCCTCAGCCCGCCGCCGGCACCTCCGAGTCGATTCTCTCTTCGAGCCACGCCACCCACGCATCGATCCCGTTGGCGGTTTTGCACGATACCGGGAAGATCGGTGCCCGGCGGTTGAGGGTTCGCACGCGCTCTGAGAAGGCATCGAGGTCGAAATCTGCGACGGTACGGTAGTCGAGCTTGTTGAGGATGACGGCGTCCGCGTAGCGGAACATGACGGGATACTTCAGCGGTTTGTCGTCTCCCTCGGGGACGCTGAGAATGGCGACGTTGAGGTGGGCGCCGGTCGCCGACTGCGCTGTGCAGATGAGGTTGCCGACGTTCTCGAGAAACAGAAGGTCCGTCGCCTCGAGGTCGAGCTCCCCGAGGGCAGCAGCGGCCATGCGCGCGTCGACGTGGCAGTAACCGCCGGTCTCGAGTTGCACAGCCGGCAGCCCGACCGCAGTAATCTTGTCCGCATCGACGGTGGAATCGAGGTCCGCCTCGATGACGGCGATCCGACGCCGCTCGCGGACCCGCTCGATCGTTGCGAGGATGAGGCTCGTTTTTCCGGCGCCGGGTGAGGCCATCACGTTGACCATGTAGCATCCAAGCTCTGTCAGGCGTGCGCGCACGCTCTGTGCCTCGGCTCTGTTTTCGGAGAGGATCTCTTCGCGTATCTGTACGACCCGT
>JAAAOH010000270.1 GCA_009908925.1 Spirochaetota bacterium
GTGGAAACATCGCGACCAAAGCAAGCGGTCCTCATGCGCTGAAACACGGCGCGGTGGATCGCTACCTCGAGGCCCTGCGCATGGTGACTACCGAGGGAGACGTGATCGCGACGGATAGGCCGCGAGAGCTCCCGGCGCGCATTCGCGACGGCGTCGAGGAAATCCGGCGGCGGGCTCTGGCGGACGAAGGGGTTCTCGAGCTGCTTCGCCGGCGACGCGACATGAAGATCGCAAGCGGCTACAACCTCTTCGCCCTCCTCGAGGAAGACGCCCACCTGCGTCGGGCACGGCTGCTCGCGGGCAGCGTGGGCACCCTGGGCATCGTAACCGAAGCGCGCCTTCGAACCGTCCCGGTGGAGGCCGGGCGAACGACGGTGGAGGTCTTTTTCGACACCGCGAATGCGGCTGTCGGTGCCGCCTCCCGCGCCGTCGAGCTCGGCGCAGCGGCCTGTGAGTTCCTGAACCGGGAGTGTATCCGTATCGTCCGCGAGCGACATCCGGAGCTCGAGCTTCCGGAAGCAGGCTCCCTGCTGCTTCTCGAGTTCACCGGTGAGGGGCACCACGACGCGGCACGCGCCCTCTCCCGCGAGCTCGGCTCACGCGGCAGCCCGGCCCCGCGAATATCCTCCGACCCCGATGTACAGACCCGCCTCTGGGAAGTGCGAAAGCAATTGCTGTACATCGTGAAGAACCCGGGGCCGGGGCGTGAGGCGCTCTCGGTGGTAAACGACGTGGGAGTGCCGCAGCGCCGCCTGCCCGAGCTGGTAACATTCGCCGAGGAACTGTTTGCGCGCCACGGCCTCGAGGCGCCGATCTACGGGCATGCGGGAAGCGGGAACCTCCACATGCGCCCGGTCTTTGATCTGCGCGCCGCCGAAGTGGTACGGACTGTCGAGACAATCGCCGGTGCGATCTACGGCGAGGTAACGCGACTGGGGGGCACGATCACCGCCGAGCACGGAATGGGACCGCTTCGCGCGCCCTACCTCGAGCTGGAATGGCCGGCGGAGGCTGTGAGCTGCATGCGAGAGCTCAAGGCAGTGTTCGATCCTGACGGCACACTGAATCCCGGGGCGATGTTTCCCGCCGCGCGCCCGCCCGGCTACCGCTTCATCGGCTGATCCCGCTTCGCGGGCTGACTCTCCGTTCGTTGCCTCCCGCCGAAGATTCCGGTAGGATGCCGAAATGGCCCGCATCTACTCCTGGAATGTAAACGGCATCCGTGCCGCGGCCCGCAAGGGCTTCTTCGACGTACTGACCAACTCCAACGCCGACATCTTCTGCGTGCAGGAGACCAAAGCGCAGCCCGACCAGCTGAGCGAGGACTTCATAGCCCCCGACGGATATCACAGCTACTGGAGCTCAGCGGAGCGCAAGGGCTACAGCGGCGTTGCGGTATTCACTCGGACCGAGCCGCTCTCGGTCTCGAGGATGGAGATCCCGCGCTTCGACAGCGAGGGCCGTGCGCTCGTCCTCGAATACCCGGATTTCACCCTCATCGGGGCGTACTTCCCCAACAGTCAGGAAGGCGGCCGGCGCCTCGACTACAAGCTCGACTTCTGCGACAGCATGCGTGGAATCTGCGACGAGCTCGACACCGCCGGCAAACACATCGTGCTCTGCGGCGACTTCAACATCGCCCATAAGCCCATCGACCTCGCGAACCCGAAGCAGAACGAGAAGAACGCCGGCTACCTGCCGGAGGAGCGTGAGTGGATGGAGACGTTCACCGGCGCCGGCTATCTCGATACCTTCCGCATGTTCAACTCCGAGCCCGGCCACTACAGCTGGTGGACATACCGGGCCAACGCGCGGGCACGGAACATCGGATGGCGTATCGACTATCACTGCGTCAACGGCGCTGCAGCTTCCCGAGTCAAGAGCGCCGGCATCCTGCCGGAGATCTACGGATCGGATCACTGTCCGGTCGTCCTCGAGCTCGAATAGTCTGATCAGAGGCGACCACATGCGCCCGGACGCCCCCGAACGAGCAAAACACCCGGATATCTACTCATGTTTCCTTTACCGTTCGAGGGTCCAAGGTATTATCTTAGGCCCGACGATATCGGCTGTGGAGGCTATTCTCGCATGGAACAGCAACGGATTCCGCTATTTCCCCTCGGCGTGGTGCTTCTTCCCCGCATGCCGTTGCCCCTGCACATCTTCGAAGAGCGCTACAAGGAGATGGTCGCCCGCTGCATCGATGAGAACATTCCCTTCGGGGTGGTGTACGCCTCCGGTTCACGGCTGCAATCGACCGGATGCACCGCGCGGGTGGAGCGGGTTATCGAGGAGTACGACGACGGTCGCTCCGACATCCTCACCCTCGGAGAGCGCCGCTTCCACATCGACGAGATGCTCGAGAAGCGCTCCTACATGGAGGCCGAGGTCTCATACTTCGACGATGACGGGATGGACGGCGCCCGCGAGCGCATCGGGGAGCTCGCTCAGACGGCGGTCGAGCGCCTCGAGACGCTCGGCGACCTCAGCGGACACGAGATCGAGCGGGATCCGCTCGAGAGTCTCGACCCGCAGAGCCTTTCGTTCATCATCGGCGCCTCCGGCGTGTTCACGCTCGAAGACAGGCAAAGCTTTCTCGACATGCGCTCCACGGAGGAGCGTCTTCGCGAGGAAGTCGGCAGACTCGAGCAGAGCATCGCCCAGCGGGAGATGATTCGCGATGCCCGGCAGACGCTGGGCCTCAAGGGCGATCTCTCGCATCTTCTGAACTGATTGACAACGCCGCATCCCCTTGCCTAGAATCCTATAGACGGCGGGGGACGCGAACCATGAGTGAATACCAGAAACAGATTACCGAGCTCGACCGATCCATTTCGGAACGTGAAGCCCATATGGGCACGCTGCAGGCAACGATCGGCCGTTACGTGCGCGAGCATCGCAGCGACCTCGTGGAGCAACGGCGCCTTCGCACAAAGGTAAAAGAGGCAGACGCCCGGCAGAAGGAGTTCGATGAGGCATCGGCGCAGGCGGCGAAGCTCGAACATCTGCAGAATCGCCGCCAGGAGCTCCAGGAGCAGATCACCGACGCCCAGGCCGAGGTCGACAGGATGTCGGAGGAGATCAAGCCCCTCTGCCAGGACGTCGGCAAAGCGGCGTTCAAGACCTATCGGGAGAATCCGTTTGTTGATCCGGCTATCGAGGAAATCTTCACGTCCCTGCTCGAGCACGAGGAGGAGCTCACGGAGCTCGACCGGCAGATCGGCGATCAGGAGTCGGAGCTCGCCCAGCGCTCGGCCGTGGCGAAGCTCATGTCCCGTGGCCGACTTGCGTTCCTCAAGGGCAAGAAGTCCGCACGGGAGAACGCGCTGCCCAGACTCTACCGCGAGACGGGTGAGGCGGTATGTGCGACCAATTTCATAACACGGGTCGAGGATCCGAGCCTCTCGGCGGCTGCCAAACCCTACTTCCGGAAACGGGCGGAGATAGAGGACCTCGAGCAGCATATTCAGTCGCTCGATGACGAGAAGCGTTCAGTCGGTGCCGAGCTCGCCGAGCTCACCGGCAATGTCGGGGCGGAGCGCCGCCTCAAAAAGGCCAGAGAAACCGCCGAAAACGAGCTCCGCGCGATAGACCGCGAGATCGGGGAGAAGGCCGCCTCCGGGATCGACGGCGACCCGGACCTTCCCGATGAGGTGCGCACGGCGGTCGACGAGCTGAAAACCGCCGAGGAGGCGCAGAACACCGAGCGCGACCGTCTGCGCCGGCTGAGAGCGGCCGTGGAGCTCGAAGATGTGACCGAATCGATACCGAAAATAGAGCAGCAGATAAGCCGACAGGAGCAGGACATCGCCGAGCGCCAGAAGCATCTCGAGGAGCTGAAGCAGCAGCTGGAAAACGCCGAGGCCGAGAAGCGACGCCTCGAGAAGGCGCGTGGGCCGGCGGAGAACCTGTAGGCCGACGTGGCGACAGCGTGAGCGAGCAGCAGAACCTCTTCCAGGCCGACGAATCCGAGGAGCCTCTGGCTGCGCGGATGCGACCGCGAAGCGTTGACGAGTTCGTCGGGCAGGACCACATACTCGGCGAGGGCCGCCTTCTCAGGCGCGCCATCCAGGCCGACATGCTCACCTCCGTTATCTTCGCAGGTCCGCCCGGGACCGGGAAGACCACCCTCGCCCGCGTCATCGCCAACACGACAAAGAGCAAGTTTCTCTCGCTCAACGCCGTCCTCTCCGGGGTGAAGGACGTGAGGGCCGCCATCGAGGAGGCGAAGAGCTACCGCGAGCACTACGGCCTTCGCACCATTCTCTTCGTCGATGAGGTCCATCGCTGGAACAAGGCGCAGCAGGATGCGCTGCTGCCCTGGGTGGAGACCGGCACCGTCATCCTCATCGGCGCGACCACGGAGAATCCCTTTTTCGAGGTAAACGCAGCCCTGGTCTCCCGCTCGCGCGTCTTCCAGCTCAAGCCCCTGGGGGAGACCGAGCTTCAGCGCATCGCCCGCGACGCGCTGGCCGACCCCGTGCGCGGCTACGGCGCCTTCGACGTGGAAATCGACGAGGACGCTCAGGAGCATCTGGTGAACGTGGCCGACGGCGATGCGCGGTCACTCCTCAACGCCCTGCAGCTCGCGGTGGAGACGACACCGGACGAGTTCCCGCCCCCGCCGGGCACCAGGATCCATGTCACGCGGGAAGTCGCCGAGGACAGCATACAGCGCAAGGCCGTGCTCTACGACAAGGAAGGCGACTATCACTTCGACACCATCAGCGCCTTCATCAAGTCCCTCCGCGGCTCCGATCCCGACGCGGGCCTCTACTGGATGGGCCGCATGATCGCCGGCGGGGAGGACCCCCACTACATCTTCCGCCGGATGCTCATCCTCGCAAGCGAGGACGTCGGCCTCGCCGACCCCCAGGCCCTCGTCATCGTGGAGGCGGCGGCGCGGGCCTTTGACCGCGTCGGCATGCCGGAGGGACAGTTCCACCTGGCACACGCGGCGCTGTACCTCGCGAACTGTCCGAAATCGAACTCCACCATGGGCTTCTTCGACGCCCTCAGCGCCGTGCAGGAGGAGCGTCAGGCGGAGGTTCCCCGACACCTGCGCGACGCGAGCCGGGACGCGAAGGGCTTCGGGCATGGTGAAGGCTACCTCTATCCCCACGCGTACCGGGACCACTGGGTGGCCCAGAACTACCTGCCCGGCGCGCTGCGCGACCGCCTGTTCTATCGGCCGTCCGACCAGGGATGGGAGGGTGATGTGCAAGTGGAGGTACAGCGCCGCCGCGACATCCAGCTCTCGCTCATGACCGCCGACGGCGAGGATGACGATGTACTGACCTTCACGCCGACAGGCCGGGCGCGGGAGCGGTGGCTTGCACGACTTGCCGAGGCTCGGGGGCGCCTGCTCGCCGAGGCCCGGGATCGGCTCACAGCCGGTCTTGCCCGCCACGACACCGTGCTCGTCGCCGGCGCCTCGCCCCTGCCGCTCGTGTGGGAGGCAGTACGCAGCACGCCCGAGGGAGGGGTCTTCGCCGTCGTCTCCTCCCTGCGTGCGCTCGAGGCTGCCCGTGCCCGGGCTGCCGAGCTCTCCGAGCTCGAGCGCCCGCAGTTAACCGATGCGGAAATCGCGGCGGTGCTCGGCGGCTCGGCCGGATGGCCGTCGACCTTCGACCGCATCATCGGACGAAACCTCCTCGGGCGCCGGACGGACCGCGGCGAGCTGCTCAGGCTCCTCGCGCGACGGCTCGCACCGGGCGGGCGGCTCATGCTCGCTGAGAGCGTCCCGGCGGCATTTCCGCGTCTTTCCGAGCTCGCCGCGGAGGCGAATGCTCCCGGGGAGCTGCGAGAGGCTGTAGAGCGGGCTGAAGCGCAGCTTTTCGCTGACCCCGAGAGCCCGGTCTTTGCATGGCAGCCCGAGGACCTCGCAGAGCTCGCCCGCGCGGCCGGGCTCGAAACGGCGGCGGTGGAAACACGGGAGTACGCCGACCGACGGCGGGTCGCGGAGAGCGATCTGCGGGCCTGGGTCTTCGGCCGCGGCGCGCCGCAGGCGCGGACCCGCGGTGGCGCCGGCGCCGCTACCGGCGCAGCGGGCTCGGGCACCGCGGGCGCAGCGGGCTCGGGCACCGCCCCCGATCCGCACTCCTACGCGGCCTACCTTGCCGCCGAGCTCTCGGCGGAGAAGCGCGAGAAGCTCGTGTCCGTCCTCTGCGCAGCGCTGTGTGACCGGGAGATCGACTGGCCGACTACGGTCGCGTATCTCGCGGTTTGACGGCGGCCGCACCTTCGTAGTAAGTTACCGCGGGCATCGACAGGAACGTCCGTATTGACAAAACTGCCCGGAGTGGGCATCCTTCGTGCTCACGAGCGCGGTGGATGTAGTTCAATGGTAGAGCACCAGATTGTGGTTCTGGTTGTTGCGGGTTCGAGTCCCGTCATCCACCCTCGAGCTGCGGGTTCTGGAAACGCTCATGCTTTTCTGGTACGCTCTATCCGCAGTTGTTTGACATACGTAGTGCCCTCTCGCAGGGCACCGAGACGTGCGCCCGTAGCTCAGCTGGATAGAGCGTCGGACTTCGAATCCGCAGGTCGCAGGTTCGAATCCTGCCGGGCGTATAAAGACCGTGGGCCGTTAGCTCAGCTGGTAGAGCAGCAGACTCTTAATCTGCGGGTCAGAGGTTCGATCCCTCTACGGCTCACCTATGGCATCCCGCAGGAGCGGAATGCCAATTATTGACGCACTACGCGTCCTCGTATAGGATACGGGCGAGAGTGGTGGAATTGGTAGACACGCCAGATTTAGGATCTGGTACCTTCGGGTGTAAGGGTTCAAGTCCCTTCTCTCGCAACACCACTCGAACCGACGCACGGGCGTTGCAGAGTAGGTCGGAGGGTCTCCGACCGGTGTATCGCGCGGGAGTAGCTCAGGGGTAGAGCGCCACCTTGCCAAGGTGGATGTCGCGGGTTCAAATCCCGTCTCCCGCTTCTTTATCGAGGGCGAT
>JAAAOH010000146.1 GCA_009908925.1 Spirochaetota bacterium
GCTCCGCGAGAACGGCGTTCGATTCTCGGGCTCACCCAAGCCGATGTCGCCGCTGCGAATCTTCCTCGAAATGCTCCCCTGGGTGATTCTCTTTCTCTTCGTCTGGTTCATGTTCCGACAGATACAGGGTAGCGGCAACAAGGCCTTCTCCTTCGGGAAGAGCCGGGCGAAGAAGTTCGTTGAGGAAGGCAAGAAAGTGAACTTCAACGACGTGGCCGGGCAGAAAGAGGCTAAGTACGAGCTCGAGGAGGTTGTCGAGTTCCTCAAGAATCCGGCCCGTTTCACGAAGATCGGCGCCCGTATTCCCAAGGGCGTACTGCTCGTGGGTATGCCCGGCACGGGGAAGACACTTCTGGCGAAGGCCTGCGCCGGCGAGGCAGGTGTCAGCTTCTTTCATATGTCGGGCTCGGACTTCGTGGAGATGTTCGTCGGCGTCGGCGCGAGCCGGGTGCGGGACCTCTTCGAGCAGGGACGCAAGAACGCGCCCTGCATTCTCTTCATCGACGAGCTGGACGCGGTGGGGCGCACCCGCGGTGCGGGCTACGGCGGTGGCCACGACGAGCGCGAGCAGACCCTCAACCAGATGCTGGTCGAAATGGACGGCTTTGACACGAAGGACGGCGTTATCATTCTGGCGGCCACGAACCGCCCGGACGTGCTCGATCCGGCGCTTTTGCGTCCCGGTCGCTTCGACCGACAGGTTGTCGTTGATATGCCCGACCTGCAGGAACGCCATGCGATCCTCAAGATCCACGCTTCCAGGGTTCCGGTGAGCGATACCGTCGACGTGCTGCGCCTTGCGCGCGCAACCCCCGGAAGCTCGGGTGCCGACCTGGCGAACCTCGTAAACGAGGCTGCTCTCTACGCTGCGCGGAAGAACAAAGAATCCGTCGAAATGGAAGACTTCGAAGAGGCACGGGATAAGCTCCTCATGGGCGTTGCGCGCAAGTCGAAGGTCTTCACCTACGAGGAGAAGCTCAAAACGGCCTACCATGAAGGCGGGCACGCGCTGCTCCACTATTACTGTAAACACGCCGACCCACTGCACAAGGTGACGATTGTGCCCCGCGGTCGGGCCCTCGGACTGGCGATGTCGCTGCCCGAGAAGGACGCCCACAGCCGCGGGAAGGGGTGGTTGATAGACCGGATCAAAATATCCTACGGCGGGTATCTCGCGGAGGAGATGTTCTACGAGGAAACGAGCACCGGCACCCAGAACGACCTCCAACAGGCCACAGAGCTCGCACGGAGGATGGTTACCGAATGGGGGATGAGCCGAATAGGACCCATCGCCTTTGGACAGGAGGACGAGCCGATCTTCGTCGGAAAGGAGATCGCCCGCCACAAGGATTACTCCGAGCACACGGCGCAGGCCATCGACGACGAGGTGAATCACATTCTCAGCGAGTGCCTGACCGAGGCACGCCGGATCCTCGAAGACCACCGCGATCAGCTCACGGCACTGGCCGAGCACCTTGTGGAGAAGGAGACGCTTGCCGACGCCGAAGTTCGCGAGCTCCTCTCGCTTCCGGCGCCGCCCTCGACCGACGAAGAGGAGCCGGGTCCCGTAGCATGAGCCTGCGTGCTGGGATTATCACAGGCCTGTGCCTCCTGCTACTGTCGGGAGTCTATCCCGGTGCGACTGCCGACGCGACCGAAACGGATCGGGCGCTGTCGCGCCTCTATGCGGAATACTCACTCTCCGCCCTGGTAGACGATCGTGGTGAGGAGGCGGTGAGCTTCGCCGAGACATCGCTGGAGTTCGACGCCGATAACTCCGACGCTCACCACATTCTCGCCCGAAGCCGTGCGGGCACGCAGGTTGCGACCACCCGGGTGGTCGAGCACCTCGAGCAGGCGCTGCGGACGGGGAGCTTCCGCATCACCGACGAGGGTGAGGCCAGGTTGCTGCTGGCAGAGACATATGTCCGCATCGGCGCTGCCGGCGACGCACTGGATGTGCTGGACGCCGACGCGCCCGGCGCTCCCGAGCCCGAGCTAAGCTATCTGACCGCACGGGCTCTGCTGGCCCTCGGCGAGGTGGAAGCCGCCGAGCAGGTGGCGCTCCGCGGACGGCGCCTCTACCCTGAGGATCCGCGCTTCGTTCTGTTCCTGCTTCGGCGGGATCCCGTGCCGGGGCCCCGCACGGGCCGCTGGCTGGATGCGAATGTATCCGAGGACCCAGCATATCTCGAGAGTCTCCTCTATTACGCCGAACGCGTCGGCGCGCCGGAGCGGGCAGTCACGCTCAGCGACCGATACCTTGCGCTCGGCGGAGAAAACCCGCGCGTGGCGCTCGTTAGGGCCGACGCCGGCGGCCGGATCGGTGGCAATGCCGCAAGGTCGCGAGAGGCGGCATGGGAGCTTTTCGTGCGTATGGATGGACTCCGGGACAAGGGGGCTGTCGAGGAGATGTACGCCCTGCTTCCTGACGGGGAGCTGAAGTCCAGGGTGCGGGATGTGCTCTCCGACTACAACGGCACGGTAGAGCGGGACGAAGACCGAAACGGCTTCTGGGAAGAGCGATTTATTTTCTCGGACGGGGGGCTCGAACGCTGGCAGGTCGACCGGAACCAGGACGGTGTCCTGGAGTACGATATGCTGGTCGCCTCCCGCGTTCCCCGCTCTCTGGAGGCTACACCGGAAGGCTACGTCATTACCTATGGTGCGTACCCCGAGGTTTCGACGGTTGAGGCCGTAGACGGCGAGCTAATGCGCCGCTATCAGGTGCTTCCGGGCCGACTGACGTATCGCGTTCTCGCCGATGACGTCGACTGGGGCAGTCCCGTGCCCGGTCCGGCCTTGCCCTTTTCCATCGCCGAGGTGCCACCCGTTCTCGATGATGAGTTGCTGCGGGACAACGCCTTCCGCCTGGAGCTCGGCACCCCCGAGGGCCCGATCACGCGCGTGCTCACGCTGGAAGACGGCATCTTCCTGCGCGAAGCCATAGACGAGGACGGGGACGGCCGTATCGACCACGTCATAAGCTACGAGGAGGGGAACCGGGTGGCCGGTATGCGAGACGCCGATCATGACGGGCGCTTTGAAGTTGCAGAGCAATACGATGACGGTGAGCTGGCCCTTCTGCTCGTCGATGCCGATGGCGACAACACCTTCGAGTACCGCGAGCGTCTGCAGCCCGAGGCGAGCGTCTCCTGGGATTACGACGGTGACGGTGTTGTCGACGCTCGCGAGCTCATGGTGGGACGCTCGGAGATTGTAAGGCAGTTTTCGACAGACGGTGACGAGGATTTCGAGTTGTCCATGACGATCTACCGGGAGGCGGTCCCGAATGAATAAGCTCAGTATGATTTTCACAATGGTTGCGGTCTCCGTCCTGCTTGGCCTGACCTCATGCGCCACGACCGAGCCGAGCGCCGCACCGATGGCTACGCGCAGCGAGGACGCCCGCGATGAGGTCGTAGAGCTTCTCGACGACGGAAGTCCTGCCGAGGCCGTGCAGCGGATCTCAACGTATCAACGGAGAGGATTGCTGGAGAGCGCCGAGGCGGAGCGCTATTCGGAGCAGGCCGTCGAGAAGTTGGCCTCCGACGTGCGGGCCGCCCTGGAGGAGGAGAACTTCGGCGAAGCCGTACGTCTGTACCTGAGTCTGGAGGCGCTCGGCGCGGCGGATCGGGTAGAAGACTGGAATCCGAGCCGCATGTATCTTGCCCTTGCGGACAGCTACGTGGAGGCCGAAAACTACGTTTCCGCTCTGCATAGCGTCGGCCGTATTCCCAATCTCTCGGCCCAGAGTTCCGAAACCCTGCTTCGCTACGCGGAAATAGCGCGTGAGCATCGCAATCGCTTTGTACTCGGCAAGATCATCGACGTGATGGATGCCCGCGAAGAAGAAATACCGGATGCGCTCATGGAGTTTGCGGCGTCCGAACCCGAACCCTCGGAGATGATCTCGGGAACGGCCACCGTGTGGGTGGACCGCGGTATACGGGTCGAAAACGGCGTCGGTTTCGCCGACCGGGTGGTCGGAAGCGGGTTCTTCATAGACAAGCGCGGATACCTCGTCACCAACTATCATGTGATCGCAAGCGAGGTTGACCCGAAATACGAGGGGTATTCGCGGCTCTTCGTGCGCCTGCCCGACGCCCCGGAGAATCGTGTGCCGGCTCGCGTCGTGGGCTATGACCGTATCTTCGACATCGCCCTCCTCAAGATCGAGGTTGATCCGCCCTACGTGTTCTCGTTCACAAACGTTCGGACGCTTCAGCCCGGTGCGAGAATCTTCGCCATCGGCTCGCCCGGGGGGCTCGAGAACAGCATCGCCTCAGGGATCATTTCCGCCACCAACAGAAGGTTCCTGCAGATGGGCGACGCGCTGCAGGTGGACGTTCCCATTAACCCCGGCAATTCGGGCGGTCCGCTGGTGGACGAGGACGGCCAGGTGATCGGCATCGTCTTCGCCGGCCTCGAGCAGTTCGAGGGGGTGAACTTCGCCATTCCCTCGTTCTGGATACAGCATTTCCTGACCGAGCTATACGATGAGGGAGAGATCGTGCATCCCTGGATGGGCGTGGCCGTGCATGAGACCCGCGGGGGACTCGAGGTTATGTACGTTGCGCCCGGTAGCCCCGCGGCTTCGGCGGGCCTGCGGTCCGGAGACATTCTCACCTCCATCAGCGGGTGGACGCCGGGAAAGATCGGTGACGCCCAGAAGATCCTGCTCGAACGGGAGCCGGGGGCTCTGGTGAGCCTCGAGTGGAGACGGGAGAACGAAGCGATGAGCGGCTACGTCTCGCTCGGCGAGCGACCCTGGAGTCCGGTGGAAGAGGCCCTCAAGGTGCATGAGATCGACGAGCTCTTTCCGGTCCTCTTCGGCATGCGCGCTGAAGACATCAGCTCACTTCCGTGGCAGTCGAACTACGTCGTCACACGTGTTTACAACGGAAAGATTGCCGACGAGACGGGGCTCTCGGAGCAGGATCCTTTCACACTCCGCCATTTCGAGGTGGACGAGGAGCGACGGATCGCCCTCATTCGCATCGTCATAAAGAAACGGAAGGCCGGATTCGTGGAAAGCGGCATACAGCTCGGCTCCTACCTGGAAGTCGATAATTTTCTCTAATTCATACATAAGGTCTATACACATTTTGAATGTCCTTGTATAATAAGGCATGGAACAGGATCTTCAGGTTGTATCACTAGAAGGTGGAGCTACCATAGCGGAGGCCGACGCCCTGCGGATACGGCTGTCCGAAGCTGTCGATTCAACGAGCAAGGTGCTTATAAACCTGTCGCACGTGACCCGTCTGGACCTCGCCGGAATACAGGTGTTGTACGCCGCCCGCCGGACGGCAACGGCCCATGGTGTCGCGTTCCACCTGACAGGGACCGTGTCGGACGCGGTGCGCGAGGCCCTGGAGGCAGGCGGCTTCGTGAAACAGGCGCCGGCGGACGCCAGGGAGCTCGAATCGGCACTTCTGGATTTCGTCGAAGAGGAGTAGCCTACCGCCACGACCCTGAGAGTGAGGCATCGTACATGGATAAATTTCGTGAAAACTTTCGTGAAGAAGCATTTGAGCTCTTGAACTCGCTTGAGGCCTCCCTCCTCGAGCTCGAGAACAATCCGGATAACCAGGCCGAGATTTCCGCCGTATTCCGCTCCATGCATACGATCAAGGGCTCCGCCGCGATGTTCGGTTTCGACCACATCTCTGAGTTCGCGCATGAGATCGAGAACATGATGGAGTTTCTCCGCGACGGGCGCATCGGCGTGACCGATGAGCTGATAAACCTCACGCTGAAAGCCCGTGATCATATCAGGGAGTTGCTGGACATCGACGATGAGGTGCCGAAAGAGGTGCGGGAGACCTCGGAGCGCATACAGCTCGAGTTCAAGGAGCACGTCGTCGGTCTCCTCGAGCCGCAGGCTCCGCCGAGCGATGCGCCGAGCGCCCCGGAAGGCGATCTCTCATCGATCGGGGACGAAACGGGCGCCGGGGATCAGGCCGAGACCGATGCGACCGCTGACACCGCCACGACAAGCGTCGACGAGAACACCGCCGACTCAAGCGAGCTCGACCACTACGTAACCTACCGTGTACGGTTCAAGCCGAACAGCGACATTTTCCGAAACGGCACCCGACCGCTGATGTTGCTGCGCGAGCTCGCGGAG
Organism: Spirochaetota bacterium; assembly: GCA_009908925.1. GTDB lineage: Bacteria > Spirochaetota > Spirochaetia > DSM-27196 > PWMO01 > JAAAOH01. Next base: position 6,134 of record JAAAOH010000146.1, read on the forward strand.
TTCGGTGACTGTACCAGTGTGCCCTACACCGATCGCATCCCCGACCTCGCTACCCTCGATCCGGAGAGCTGCTACACGCAGTGGGACGTCGTACTGACCACGAAAAAGCCTGCTTCGGCTATTCGGGACGTGTTCATTTTCGTCGAGGACGACTGCGAGCTTTCGATCAACGTCATCGACGATCTCTCCGAGGTTGAGGAGAATCACAAGCGCCTCGGTGAGATCCTCGCGGATCGCGGTGTAGTCCCGCGGGAGGCCATCGATCGTGCTGCAGAGAAACAGAAGCGTCTCGGCGAAGTGCTTGTCGAGGACGGCGTGGACCAGCGTGAGATCGAATCCGCCCTCCAGGAGCAACAGCACGTCGACCGCTCCCGCAAAAAGTTCCAGCAGGAGCTCTCCAGCTCGAGTATCCGCGTCAGCTCGGAGAAGCTCGACCACCTCGTCGATCTCGTCGGCGAGATCGTTACCCTGCAGGCGCGCCTGAGTCAGACCTCGACGCGGATGGAGGACGCGGGGCTGAACTCGATAGCCGAGAACTTCGAGCGACTCACCGACGAGCTCCGCGACTCCACCATGAGCATCCGCATGCTCCCCATCGGGACAACCTTTTCCAAGTTCCGTCGTCTCGTTCGCGATCTCAGCCAGGAGTTGGGCAAAGAGGTGGAAATGGAGGCGAACGGCGGCGAGACGGAGCTCGACAAGACGGTCATAGAGCGACTCAACGATCCTCTCGTACACATCATCCGGAACGCCATCGAC
>JAAAOH010000031.1 GCA_009908925.1 Spirochaetota bacterium
CGAGCATCCCCGGCCTGAGCGTGGTCAGACCCCGCGGAGCGTTCTATCTCTTTCCCCGCCTCGACACGGAGAAGTTCGGCATCACCAGTGACGAGCGGTTCGTGCTCGATTTCCTGAAAAAGGAACACACCCTCGTCGTGCAGGGCACCGGGTTCAATTGGCCCGAGCAGGATCACTTCAGAATCGTCTTCCTGCCCGACATCGAGCAGCTCAAAGCAGCGCTCGAGGGGCTCGGCCGCTTCCTCGCCGACTACCGGCAGGACCGGTAGCCGCGCGGCGGGGCCGTGTAGCGGCGGCCGCGCCCGCGTCGGCCGGTGCGGTGACGCGTCGGCCGCTACTGCGGCCTCGCCCGCTGCGGCCGCGTCGCCCCTTTGCTCAGCAGCCCTCCGGCAGCATTCGTACCGCGCCCTGGTCCGCAGAAGTTGCCAGGAGGCTATAGGCCCTGAGCGCCGCCGAAACCTCCCGCTCGCGCTCCGGCCGGTAAGCGCCGCCCTCGCCCTTCTTCTCCTCGGCTGCCCGCCGCGATGCGAGCTCCTCGGCCGACACGCGCAGGTCGATGCTGCGACTCGGGATGTCGATGTCGATCATGTCGCCGGTGCGCACGAGCGCGATCGCCCCACCCGCTGCAGCTTCCGGCGAGACGTGGCCGATGGACAGCCCCGAGGTTCCGCCGGAGAAGCGTCCGTCGGTAACAAGCGCACAGGCCTTCCCCAGTCCCCTGGCTTTCAGATAGCTCGTCGGATAGAGCATCTCCTGCATGCCGGGTCCGCCCTTTGGACCTTCGTAGATGATGACCACCACATCGCCCTCTTTGACCTCCCCAGAGAGGATTCCCTCGATGGAGTCCTCCTGGGAATGATAGACGCGCGCGGTGCCGCTGAAGGTCAGGATGGACTCATCCACGCCGGCCGTCTTCACGATGGAACCGCGCCTCGCGATGTTACCCTCGAGCACGGCGAGGCCGCCGTCTTTGCTGTAGGCATGCTCGATATCCCGGATACACCCGCCGGCGCGGTCGGTGTCGAGCTCTTTGAAGGTCGCGGTCTGCGAGCCCATCACGCGATTGCCGACGGTGTTGCCCGGAGCGCTCGAGGCAATCCGCACTGCCTCCGGCGCGCGCGACTCCCTCATGATGTCGTAGCGGTCGATCGCCTCGCCGAGGGAGAGTCCGTCGGCGCGGCTTACCGACGTATCGAGAAGATCGCCTCGCTCGAGCTCACCCATGATGGAGAGTATGCCGCCGGCGCGGTTGACGTCCTCCACGTGGTAGTGCGAGCTCGGCGCCACCTTGCAGAGGTTCGGCGTGTGACGCGAGAGCTGATCGATATCGTTCATGGTGAAGTCCACTCCGGCCTCCCGCGCGATGGCGAGGAGGTGCAGTACCGTGTTCGTCGAGCCGCCCATGGCGATATCGAGGGTCATCGCATTCATGAACGCAGGCTTCGTGGCGATGGATCGCGGCAGAACCGAGTCGTCGTCCTTCGAGTAGTAGGCGTCGGCCATCTCCACGATGCGTTCCGCGGCTGTCTCGAAGAGCCGCAGGCGGGATTCGTGGGTGGCGACCACGGTGCCGTTTCCCGGGAGCGCCATACCGAGGGCCTCGTTGAGGCAGTTCATGGAGTTCGCGGTGAACATACCCGAGCAGGACCCGCAGGTCGGGCAGGCGGAAATCTCCACCTGCTCCATCTCCTCGTCCGACACCTTCGAATCGGCGGCCATGACCATGGCGTCGATGAGGTCGTAGGTCTTCTCTCCCACCTTGCCCGCTTCCATAGGCCCGCCGGAGACGAAGATGGTGGGGATATTGAGGCGCATGGCCGCGAGGAGCATGCCCGGGGTGATCTTGTCGCAATTCGAGATGCACACCAGCGCATCGGCGCGATGGGCGTTGACCATGTACTCCACGCTGTCGGCAATGAGCTCGCGTGAGGGCAGGGAGTAGAGCATGCCTCCGTGGCCCATTGCGATACCGTCGTCAACGGCAATGGTGTTGAACTCCGCGGCGAAGTAGCCCCGGGCCTCGATCTTCTGCTTCACCTGCTGGCCGATGTCGTGGAGGTGAACGTGTCCCGGTACGAACTGCGTGAACGAGTTCGCGATGGCGATGATGGGCTTTCCCATGTGCTCGGACGTCATGCCGTTGGCCCGCCAGAGGCTCCGCGCCCCCGCCATGCGGCGCCCGCCGGTTGTCGTTGTACTTCTCAGCTCTCGTGGCATACTCTATCTCCTCACAAAATGATACCGGGCAGAAAAATCGGCACGTATACCATGAGCAGCAGCACGAGCAACAGCCCGAGGAGGTACGGCACGATGGCCCGGGTGATTCGTTCGATGGACAGCCCCGTGATGGACGACGCCACGTAGAGATTGATGGCGACGGGCGGGGTAATCATCCCGATTGCAAGCCCCACGACAATCACCAGGCCGAAGTGCACGAGGTCGATGCCGAGCTGGTTCACCAGCGGCAGGAAAACCGGCGTGAGGATGATGAGCGCCGAGGCGGTTTCCACGAACACGCCCGTAATGACGATGATGAGCGCGATGAGGAACATGATCACGTACGGATTCGAGGATAGTGACAGCACGCTGTTCGCGATCATCGCCGGGATGCCCCAGTTGGCAAGCACCCAGCTCAGCACCGAAGAGGTCGCAATGATGAACATGATGACCGACATCGTCATGAGCGAGCGCACCATGATGCGGTAGATATCCTTGAGCTTGAGGTCCCGATACACCAGCAGGGAGACCAGCAGCGAGTAATTCACCGCGATGACCGCCGCCTCCGAGGGCGTGAAGTAGCCCGAGAAGATGCCGCCGAGAATAATGACCGGCGTCAGAAGCCCCCAAAGAGCGTCGAAGAAGGTCTTGACGATGTTCCGGAGCTCCAGTTTTGACCCGCGCGGATAGTTGCGCTTTATCGCCTGCCGGATGGCGATGCCGATGAGGATGAGCCCCATCGCCACACCCGGGATGAATCCGTTGAGAAAGAGGTCGGCAACCGACTGATCCGCGATCACCGCGTAGATGATCATCGGGACCGACGGCGGTATGACGACACCGATGGTGCCGCTTGCCGCGATCAGCGAGGCACTCGAGGCCTCCTCGTAACCCTTGCGTTTGAGCTCGGGTACGAGCGTCGTGCCGACCGCCGCCGTCGTCGCCGCACCGGAACCGGAGATCGCGGCGAAGAACATGCCGGCAAGTACCGCGACCACCGAGAGCCCGCCTTTGAGAAAGCCGAACACGGCGTCGGCGAACTCCACGAGTTTCTCGGATATCTTGCCCTTGGCAAGGATATCGCCGGCGAGAATGAAAAAGGGAACCGCGATGAGCGCGAAGCTGTCGGTGCCGGCGAACATCCGCTGTGCGATCACCATGAGGCTCATGTTGCCGCTCATGAGCGCGATCATGGACGACAGCCCGATGGTGACGGCCACCGGCACACCGAGGAGCAGGAACAGGAGGAAGGTCACGAGCAGAATCAGTCCCATTACAGCTCCTCCTCCTGCGGCCGCGCGAACTCGGCAACCAGCGCGTCGAGCGCGTGCAGAATCATCACAAAGAGAGAGATCGGCATCACGATGTACACGACGGGCATCGGAAGCCGCAGGGCGGCCGAGACCTGCTGCCACTGCCGCGACATGTAATCCACGGCGAAGTTGAATGCGACGGCAAAGAATACGAGCGCGGAGACCACGGCGAAGATCCGCAACGCTTTTCGTGCGCCCGGGGAGAACGATTCGCGAACAAAGGTAACCGAAATGTGCATGCCTCGCCTGTAGGCAAGGGTGGCCCCGAGAAAGGTCGACCACACGAGCATGTAGCGCGACACCTCTTCAGACCAGGCAAGGGCATCGAAAAACACCCTGAACACGATCTGAAGAGTGGTCGCGACAATCATTATTACCAGACACACGAATGCGACGCGCTGAACGATTTCGTCTATGACGTGGGTAATCCTGTCGAGAGTTCGAGCAATCACGGGCAGCCCCTCCTCGGGATATGAGAAACCGACGAAGCCCCCGCCGGGGAGGCTTCGTCGGCATTGTAGCCGGGCTTTCTTTTCCGGTTACTGGCCGATCTGGCTCCGAATGCGGCTCAGGTAGTCACCGAAGGCCTCGCCGTACTGATCGTAGACGGGGGCAACAGCATTCTGGAATGCAGCAATGTCGGGGTTCTCGATGACATTCATGCCGTTGGCACGGAGTGCATCGAGCTGCTCGCTCGCCATGTCCGCATTCCACTGCCGCTCGTACTCAGCAGCCTCCTGCGCTGCCTCCTCGAGAATCTGCTGGGCGTCCGCCGGCAGCTGGTTCCAGTAGTCGAGGCTCATTACGATGATGGCGGGGGCGTAGGTGTGGCGGGTCAACGACAGATACTGCTGGGGCTCGTAGAGCTTGAAGGAATAGATGACGTTGATCGGGTTCTCTTGCCCGTCGATGGTCTGCTGCTGCATGGCGGTCAGCGCTTCGGTCCAGGCCATGGGAACGGCGTTGGCGCCGAGTGCCTGGAAGGTGTCGATGTAGACGGGGTTTTCCATGACACGGATCTTCAGACCTTCCACATCAGCCGGCGTGCGAACGGGACGCACCGAGTTGGTAAGGTTGCGGAATCCGCGCTCGGCGTACGCGAGCCCCTTGAGGTCCACCTCTTCGAGCTTGTCGAGAAGCTCCTGACCGATTTCACCATCGAGTACCGCATAGGCGTCCTCGGGGCTCGGAAAGAGGAAGGGAAGCTCGAACACCGCGATCTCCTCCACGAAGTTCGCTACCGGGCCATTGGTGATGACACCCATCTCCACCGTACCGATCTGCATGCTCTCGAGAAGTGTACGCTCGTCGCCGAGTTGTGCGTTCGGGAAGATCTCGATGGAGATCTTGCCGTCGGTGCGCTCCTCCACGAGCTCTACGAACTTGACCGCGGCAACGTGGAAGCCGTCCTGCTCGTTCACGACATGCGCGAGGCGGACAGCGGTTCCATCTCCTCGAGCGATCCGCCACCTGCGGACTCTCCCTGACCACCGGCGAATACCACGCTCACTGCGAACACCATCAAGCCCAGAATGCCTATGACGCGTTTCATGTGATTCCTCCTTCGTTGGAATGAAACTACTACGTAAAAATTAGCGGTAATTAGAGCACCTTTTTCGTAATGCTGTCAACTTTTCGCAACGCCGCCGAACTCGACCCGATATACGTAGATCATGACCGCGGTAAAGGCGATGACGAGTGGCCCGTAGACGAGCCCCGGGAGCCCGAAGAATGAGAGACCGCCGATGGTGGCGAGAAAGATGTAGAACGGCGACATCGCCGCACGTCCCTGCATGAGGAAGGGCCGCAGATAGTTGTCCACGCCCCCGACGAGAAGCACCGCCCACACCGCGAAGAAGACCGCCTGCCAGTACTGCCCGGTGACTGCCAGGTAGGCCACAGCGGGAACGGAAACCAGTCCGGTTCCGATGATCGGGATCATCGAGGAGAAGCCCAGAACGGTGCCCCAAATCAGCCCCGGTATGCCGACGATTGCCAGCCCGATGCCGCCGAGCACGCCCTGTATGAGGGCTATGGCGAAGGTGCCGAACACCACGGCTCGGGTCACGTCGCGGATCCGCTGAAAGATCGCTTCCTTCTGCTTGGGACGCATGGGCAGAAAATCCCGGAGACTCTGAGCCATCCGCGAGCCGTCCCGCACGAGATAGAAAAGAAGAAACACCAGAATGAAAAACTTCGAAATAACGTCTACGAGGTTTCCGAAGATCTGCACGCTGTTCCGGACGAAGTACTGCGTGACCGTCTGAGCGAATCCGAGAAGACGTCCACGGACATCGAGACTCGAAAGATCGACGTCGACTCCGGCAAGCCACTCGGACAGACGCTGCTCGAATCCGCCGAGTGCGGGCCCGGCAAGCAGGGCCTCGAGCTCACCGGAACGGACCCAGGACACCAGGTCGCGCGCGAACTCCGCCCCCTGCAGAAAGAGCAGGAACAGAAAGAAGAACACCGGAACGATGATCACGACGCACACCCCGAGCACGACCAGGAGAGCCGCGAGTGTCTCCCGGCCGCCGAGCAGCGGGAGCAGCCGGCGATAGAACGGGAAGGCAAGCATTGACAGCAGAATCGCGAAGACGATCGGGTTGAAGAACGCCCGCAGTACGAAGAAGGAGAGCACCAGGGCCCCGACGAGGAGAATCAGAACAAAGGGACGGTAGAGGGACTCCGCATCTGCCTTTCTCGGTATGCGCCTCATGCGGCGGAGTATAGTTGATGTGAGTCGCTTGGAACAGTCGGTGCACCCGGGCTACCATGGTGGCGTGAAATATGAACTCCAGACGATCCCCGTGTGGGATGCCTACGAGCACGAGGCCGATTGTCCGCTGTGTTATCTCGAGGAAAAACTCGAGGCGGATTACCAGAAGTTCTTCCTCGGAAGCGCGGTGATGGCGCCCGAGCTGCGCGTGGAAGTGAATCGTATCGGGTTCTGCAGCCGGCACTTCTGCCTGCTCGAACGCGGCTCCAACCGCCTCGGCCTCGCGCTCATGACACAGACGCACCTCGCCGAGCGCCGCCACCGCTTCGAGAAGGCGCGGCGTTCGGCGGAGCGCGCGGCCGGAAACAGGAAAACACGAAAGATACGGGCAGAACTCGACACGCTGATAGAGGCCCTCTCAGACGAGGAGCGAAGCTGCATGATCTGCAATCGCCTCGCCGCCGACCTCGCGAACTACGCGTTCACGATCGTCAGCCTCTATCGTTCGAACGGGGATTTCGCGGACACGTTTCGTAGTTCGCACGGCTTCTGCCTGCCCCATATGCGCACGACGATCGGGGTCGCCCGCGAGGTGCTTCGAGGAGAAGAGCTCGCGGCCTGGCTGTCCGACCTCTTCTCCGTACAGGACGCCGCGAGCGGCCTCCTCGATGAGGGGCTCGAAGAGATGGTCTCGCGCTATGACTATCGCTCCACCGAGCCGGCCACGGATTCGATCAGAGCCGCCCTGCCCCGCGCGATTTCGAAGCTCGTCGGTCGACGGTAAGCCGAAGGTTGACACGACGGCCGGGATTCGGGAAGCTTCCCGCTGAGTTGCCATGAGTCAGTCGATCCAAAGCGTACCGGTTGAAACACTGAGAGAGTTCGTGCTGGAGGTCTTCCGTGGTCTCGGCGTTCCCGAGGAAGAGGCGGCGATCTGCCGTGACGTCATAATCCTGTCGGACCTCCGCGGCATCGATTCGCACGGCGTCGGTCGCCTCGCGATGTACCACGACCGGATTCGCACCGGCATTCAGTCTCCCACCACGAACCTGGAGGTGGTAAAGGAGACGGAGACCACCGCGACCCTCGACGGCCACCACGGCATGGGCCACGTTATCTCCTACCGGTCCATGCGCATGGCCATGGACAAGGCACGTGCCCACGGCCTCGGGGCAGTCGCCGTGAGAAACTCCACGCATTACGGATTTGCCGGCTACTACCCCATCATGGCAACGCGTGAGGACATGCTCGGGCTGACCGTCACAAACGCCCGCCCCGGGGTGGCACCGACGTTTGGTGTGCAGCCGATGATCGGAACCAACCCGGTTACCTTCGGCGCTCCGACGGATCTCCCCTTCCCGTTCGTGATAGACGCGGCCACCTCGATCACGCAGCGCGGCAAACTCGAGTACTTCCACCGTCGCGGCGAAGATACCCCCGAGGGGCTGGCCATCGGCCGGGACGGGACCTCACAGACGGACACCGGCCCGCTTCTCAAAGACCTGGTCAGCGGCGCGGCGGCGATGTTGCCACTCGGCGGCGTGGGAGAGCTCTACGGGGGACACAAAGGCTACGGCTACGGAACGATGGTGGAAATCCTCAGCGCGGCGCTCTCGGGGGGAAGTTACCTCTGGGACCTTGCCGGGTTCGATGAGGAGGGTACCGCGCAGCCGTTCCGCCTGGGTCACTTCTTTCTTGCCATCGACATCTCTCACTTCATCGAGCCTGCCGAGTTCCGGCGCATCGCAACCGACATTCTGCAGAAGCTACAGCAGTCGAAGAAGGCGCCCGGGCATGACCGTATCTACGTTGCCGGCGAGAAGGAGTACGACATCGAGCAGGAGCGCCGAAGCAACGGTGTGCCGATCAACGATACCCTCCGTGCAACGCTCCGGCGAGTGAAGAGCGAGCTCGACATAGGCGGATACGACTTTCTCTAAAAGTTGAATATGCAACCGTGTCATGCTACGCTTGCGATCATGACACGGTCGCTCCTCATCTATACCTTCTCCTGGTTGGTACTTACCGTCTACGGGGGCGAAGTCTGCCCGTTCCTCGAATCGCTGACAATCAAACAATGGGGACTCACGCTCCTCGTCGCATTTGCCGGCGCCTACGCGTTTCGCATCATCCTGCTGCGGCGCCTCGGCCCCCCATCCGATCCCGAGCGGATCGATTCCTTCAACGGCGTGACTCAGTTCCTGGTCGAGCTCAGCCCCTTCCTGGCGCTGGGCATCGGCGTGGCGGCGTTTCAAGCGATTTACTACGATTTTCCCTTCGTGGAAAGCGGACTGGCGGCCGTGCTGGTCGGCGCCGCACTGGTCGGCATATTCGTGGCCATCGATCTCAGCCTGGACGCTGAGCGCAGGCTCATTCTCGCACTCACCGGTGCCGGCCGCAGCCTGAATCGCGGCAATCGGTTCTTTCCGTTAACGCGAAAGTTCGCCGTCCTCACCACCGTCCTCATGCTGGCCATGATGACGGTCGCCCTCATGGTGATCAGCCATGACCTCACCGATTCGCTGTCGTTCTCGCGGGCCATGGGCGAAGACCGCGCGAGAACGGTGATGCTTCTGCAGATGGGCTTCGTCATGCTCACCTTCCTCGTCATTGTGCTCGATCTCATCTTTGCCTACTCGCGCAACCTCAGGCTGCTCTTCGAAAACGAGATACGGGCGCTCGAGGCGGTGGATCACGGCTCAATGGACGGATTCGTACCTGTGGCAACCAACGACGAGTTCGCCGTCATCGCCGAGTACACGAACGCGATGATCGGCAGCCTGCGCACCCGCACCGAAGAGCTACAGCGCACCCAGGACGTTACCATCCTCTCGCTCGCATCCCTCGCGGAGACTCGCGACAACGAGACCGGGGCACACCTCGTGCGCACCCAGCACTACATGTGCATCCTCGCAACCGAGCTGCAGGAGGTGTGGGAACTGAGCGAGGACTATATCGATCTCCTCTACAAGTCCGCGCCGCTGCACGATATCGGCAAGGTCGGCATCCCCGACGCGATACTTCTCAAACCGGGCCCCCTCACTGACGAGGAGTGGGTCGAAATGCGCAAACACCCCGAGTACGGGGCCCGGGCCCTCGCCGAGGCAGAGGCCCGTCTCGGCAGCAACTCCTTTCTCAGGGTTGCGCGGGAGATCGCCGAATCGCATCACGAGCGATGGGAGGGCGGCGGGTATCCGCTGGGTGTCGCCGGAGAGGCCATTCCGCGGTCGGGGCGGCTCATGGCAATCGCCGATGTCTATGACGCGCTCATTTCGCGCCGGACCTACAAGGAGGCCTTCTCACACGAGAAGGCACGCGGGATCATCGCCGAAGGACGCGGAACGCACTTCGACCCGGCGGTGGTCGACGCCTTTCTGAGCAGGCAGGAGGAGTTTCGGCGTGTAGCCACGGACATCACCGACGAAACCTCGGCACAGGACATGCAGGGACTGCACCCCGCCTCGCAGCGCTGACGCTTTCAGGGGCTCCTACTCCTCTCGTCGGGCCTTCGCCGCGCGCTTCAACAGCGCGATGTGCTTTGCCGGATACACTCCGGTCGGACAGACCGCACTGCATTTGAGGTGACGCTCACAGGACCACGCCCCCCGGTCGACGTCGACGCTGTCGAGAATCTCTTCACGCCGCTCGGGGTTCTTCTCCAGTTCCCGGTTCCAGGCGGCAAGGGCGGCGGGTCCCATCCAGTTCGAGGTCACCGGACAGGCGGAGACGCAGAGCCCGCACTCGATGCAGTTCTCGAAGCGCTCGTAAGCCTCGATCTCCTCGGGGACGCGGGCATCGGCGTTGTACTCGCTCGCCCGGCGATAGTCTGCATGGGCCGGAAAGTCGGCAAAGAGACTCGCGGGGTCAACGACGAGATCGCCGACCGCCTCGAACTGGGGCAATGGCCGGACGGTCACGGTGTCGGTTTCGAGGGAGAAGACATTGGTGGTGCAGGCGAGGAGCTTCTCCCCGTTTATGATCATGCCGCAGGTTCCGCAGGAGCCGTGGTGGCATGAGTGACGGTACATCAGCGTCGAGTCGAGGCGGGTACGGATGTACTCGAGGCCGTCGAGAACGGTGGTATAGGCGTCGCAGGGGACTTCGAACTCGTCTCGTCGCCCTGCCTCGCGCTGCTCCCGGGAGACGGTGAACGTGATGCTCTTCGTATCGGTATTCGCAGGCATTTCATGCTCCTTCATCGGGGTGCTCTCACACGCACGGGTTTCTCATGCCGGGCTCGGGTTGAAGAAAGCGCGGTGGGGAAGCAATTCGGCGTCCGCGGTCGTACAGGGGATGTCGTCGCCGAGGATGCCGCAGAGGGTGTCAACGGTTTTCTCGGCCATGGCACGCAGCACGGTGGCCTTCCCGCCGGTAACGCTCAGCAGGCCCGCCACGCCGTCTTCCGCACCGTGATCGATGCAGGTGAAGTCGCGGCTGAGTCCGCGCCCGTCGGAGCCTTCGGCTCGCCCGGCGAGGGGCCGAACGGCCGACCATGCGGCGTGGAAGCCGGCGTCCGCGAAGGACGGCATCATCTCGTTTGCCTTGCGGATCAGAAACTCGATGTCCTCATGGCGGGCGAGAATGCTGTCGGGATCATCGGTCTGCCACTGGGTCGATCCGATGATGGAGAGCTTGCGCTGGGGAACAATGATATCGCCGTCGCCGGCAGGATGCAGTCGGCTCAGAACCATATTGTTCAGGCGCTTTTTCACCGCGACCATGGTTCCGGGTGCCGGGGTGATCGGCACGTCGATGTCGGCGAGGGCGCAGACCTGCCCGGCCCAGGCGCCGGTTGCGTTTATGACGAAGTCGGCCTCGATGTCGTACTCGCGTTGCGTGGCGTGCTCGAGCACGCGGGCACCCGTTACGCGTCCCTGTGCACGATGGAGGCCGATAACCTCGGTGAAGTTCCGCACCGTCGCACCGGCAGCCTGTGCCGTGGCAAAGAAGTGAAGCGGCAGGCGCCATGCGTCGAGGGTACCGTCGGGCACCTGCACGGCGCGGGTAATGTCGGGATTGAGAAAGGGCTCCATCTCGAGGGCCTTTTCCACGGGGATGTCGCGAGCAGGAATGGTGGCCTCGTTACAGGCGGCAATGAAATGATCGCCGTACGCTGCTTCCTCCTCGTTGGTTGCCACGAACAGTCCGTAGTTCATTTCGAGTGACTGAGGCGCGATCTTCCGGAGGATGTGGACCTCCTCCATGCATTCGCGCGCGATATCACGGTCGCCGACTGCGTAGCGGGCGCCGGAGTGCAGCTGCCCGTGGTGCCGCCCGGTGGTACCGGCGGTCAACTCACCGCGTTCCACGAGCGTTGCCCGATACCCTCGTCGCGTCAGGTCATGAATGATGGCGGCACCGGTTCCGCCGCCGCCGATCACCAATACGTGTTCGCCTGCCATTGAAACGAATCCTTTCACAGCTTACAGGCTCGACCACGAGCACTGTGGGATGTACCTTAGTAATACTGACAGACACACCGCACCCGCGGCAAGGGGAAAACAGACATGAAGGACACAGATCCGCGCAGCCGTATCCCGGCCCTGACAGATGCCATTCTCGACAAGCTCGACGATTGCGACGCGGTGGATCACGTATGCACCTGCCCCCTGCCCCACCGGGAAACCGTCGGGGAGCTACTCACACTGACCGAGCGCCTGTTATTCCCCGGCTACTTCAATCGAAAGGCCGTGGACAAGGCAAATCTGCGATTCCACCTCGGCCAGACCGCCAACGATACATACGAGATGCTAACGGAGGAGATCGCAAAATGTATCCTCCACTCGCGCCGAAACCTGTCGGATCCCGATCCCGAAGGTGCACGCGCAGAGGCGGCCGCGCACGCGCTCGATCTCCTCGAGAGTGTGCCGCAGCTCATCGAGGTTCTCGACGGCGATGTGGAAGCGGCCTACCTCGGCGATCCGGCGGCCACGGGGAACGACGAAATCATCATCGGGTATCCGGGGTTCCGGGCAATACTCACCCACCGCGTTGCCCATCACCTCCACGAGCGAAGCGTTCCGCTTCTGCCGCGGATCATGGCCGAGTTCGCCCATAGCGCAACGGGGATCGACATTCACCCCGGGGCCCACATCGGTCGGAACTTCTTCATCGACCACGGCACGGGCGTAGTCATCGGCGAGACCACCGAGATCGGCGACAATGTCAAACTCTATCAGGGAGTGACGCTCGGCGCGCTCAGCTTCCCGACCGATGAGCACGGGAACCTCCACCGCGGGTTCAAGCGCCATCCCACGATCGAGGACGACGTCGTGATCTACTCGAACGCATCGATCCTTGGGCCGGTGACCATCGGCCGCGGGTCTGCGGTTGGCGGAAACGTCTTTCTGACCCACGACGTGGACCCCTACAGCAAGGTTACCATCGAGAAACCGGACAATCGGATTCGCCGGCATACGCCGCGGTAGACCACCAGCGTCGTCAGGGCGCCGGGAACACGCCGGTGGAAAGGTAGCGGTCACCGCGGTCGCAGACGATGGCAACGATGAGCGCGTTATCGACCTCACGCGCAAGCGTCACCGCCGAATGAATCGACGCCCCCGATGATATCCCGGCGAAGATGCCCTCTTCGCGCGCAAGACGACGTGCCATTTCCTCGGCCTCGGGCTGGGTGATATCCATGATGCGGTCCACGCGCTCCGGTTCGTAGATGCTCGGCAGGTAGTCTTCGGGCCAGGCGCGGCTTCCGGGAATCTTCGCACCCTGCGACGGCTGCACACCCACGATTCGTATTGCCGGATTGCGTTCCTTGAGGTAGCGACCCGTCCCCATGATGGTACCGGTCGTACCCATGGAGGCCACGAAATGGGTGAGCTCTCCGCCGGTATCACGCCAGATCTCGGGACCCGTCGTTCCGTAGTGCGCGGCGGGGTTGTCGGGGTTTCCGAACTGATTGAGAATCCGTCCCCGCCCTTCGGTCTCGAGGGCTCGCGCCCGGTCGATCGCCGCCTCCATCCCGCCATCCTTCGGCGTGAGGATGAGCTCCGCGCCATAGGCGGCCATGACGGCCTTGCGCTCCTCCGATGCGCTCTCGGGCATGATGAGCACCATATGGTAGCCGCGCATTGCCGCCACCATGGCAAGCGCAATGCCGGTATTGCCGCTCGTCGCCTCGATGAGCGTGTCGCCGGGCTGTATGTCCCCGCGGCCCTCGGCTTCGGCAATCATCCCGTAGGCCGGCCGGTCTTTGACCGAGCCGGCGGGGTTGTTTCCCTCGAGCTTGGCGAGCACGGTGCTCGTGCCCGTGTCCTGCCGCTGCAGACGTACGAGCGGCGTGTTCCCGATCATCTCATCTATTGTTTTGTAGTTCATCGTGTCACTCCCGTGTATTCAGTGCGGCAGCCTCGGCCGCAGCACACCGTAGGTTACCACGCCGAGCAGCGCACTTGCGATGACCAGGGCAATGACCGCATAGCCCGCGCCGAGCAGGGCGTAGAGCGGCCCCGGGCAGGCACCGGTGAGGGCCCAGCCGAACCCGAAGATCAACCCGCCGGCGATGTTCGCGACGCGATTGAAGGGTTTCGGCTTCAGGTCGATAGCCGCACCGTCCGCCGCCCGCAGACCCGAAATCCGGATGATCAGGACACTCGCCACACCGACGGCGATCGCCGTTGCGAGCACGCCGTACATGTGGATGGACTGGAAGTGAAACATCTCCTGAATGCGGAACCAGGAGATGACCTCGGCCTTGATGAGGACGACGCCGAAATAGACGCCGATCAGGAAGAACTTCGCATATCGTGCAAGCTGTTTCATTGGTGTACTCCTGAAGTATGTGAGCCTAGAGCGTCATGAGGGCCGGCAGGATGAGGTTCGAAACCAGAAGCCCGCCGAGAAAGAAACTCACCGTCGCCACAAGAGACCCGAAACTCAGAAGCGACAGTCCCATAATGGCATGCCCGGACGTACAGCCGTTTCCGTATCTCGTGCCGAAACCGACAAGAAACCCGCCGCCAAGGAGCATGATGATATTCCGCGGATCACCGAGCCGGGAGAGCGCGAAGATCTCGGGCGGCTGCAGGGTCGAGAAATCGGTCAGGCCCCAGGCGACAAACATCTGTCGCGCCTGCGCACTTATCTCCGGCATCCGGTTTCCGCCGAGAAACACCACTGCGAGTGCCGCACCGGCTACGACGCCTGCCACGAAGACAAGACTCCACGCCTCGTCCTTCCAGTTGTACCGCAGATATGACACCCGAAGCTTCGGAAACGCCGCCGCGCAGGCGTGCCTGAACGACGAGGAAACGCCGAAGTGCTTGTTGCTCGAGAGGAGCAACAGCGGCACCATCAGTCCGAGCAGGGGTCCCGATATGTACCATGGCCAGGGTTGGCTCAAGAACTCGATCATACGTACAGAGTGCTAAAGCTTATCGCAACGGTCAAGGACAACGCGGGCGTTTCGACGCACGCACCACGATTCCCGCTTGCGCCCTGACGACAAGGGGTATAGACTTCTTGGTATATAAAAAGTGAGGCATATTATCTACGGGTAACCGACGACCTGGAGGCGCGAAGAGGTGAGCGGCTCATCTACCCCATCCTCGAGGTCGACGGGGAGTATTACTTCGGCTTCGAGCCGGCCGTCTGGCGTGGAGCCATCGGGGTCGAGACTTTGCCCGATCAAAATCCGTAGTTTTTTCTGGACAACCGGGAAATGTCCGTATACAATCCTGATTATATAGTAATCCAAATATAGATATCCGATTGACGTATTCACGCGCCGGATCGAATTCCGTGTGGTCTCCCCGGAGATAGGACGAGGGCGGTGTATACGTACGAACGTAAAGGGGTAGCCGTGACGCTTCTCAAAGGAAAGCTCGTTCTCCTCGTACTGCTGCTCGCGGTCTGGGCGGCCCTCGCCTATCCGCTCGACGCAGAGGAGCTGGCCGTCGCCGCCGTCGTGGCGCTGCTCATCAGCCTGCTCCCGCTCGGCTCAGCGGGTGTATTCGGTGAAATTCGGACGTCCCCGCGCGCTCTGCTGTTCGCGGTCGCCTACGTGTTCGTGTTCCTGGGCGAGCTGCTGAAGGCAAACATCGACGTTGCCTTTCGTGTGCTGAAGCCGGAACTGCCGATACGGCCGGGAATCGTGCGGGTCAGGACGAACCTCCACACCCGACTCGGACGCACCCTGCTCGCGAACTCTATCACCCTGACCCCGGGAACGATAACGGTGGACACCGACGGCGATGTCTTCTACATACACTGGATCAACGTTGCCAGTGACGACATCGAGGAGGCCACGAAACGCATCGTGGCGAAGTTCGAGCGATATCTGGAGGTTATCTGTGGCTGAGCTGCTGTTCTGGATCGCCGGCGGCATAGCCGCTCTGGCCGCCGTTCTGGCCTTCTACCGGGTGGTGGCCGGTCCGAGTGCCGCCGACCGTACCGTCGGCCTGGACGGCATGACGATCATCGCCATCTCGTTTATCGCATTTCTGGCGGTCATCGCCGACCGGATCATCTACATCGATGTCGCGCTGGTCTACGGGCTGGTGAGTTTTCTGGGCGTGGTCGCAGTGGCGCGCTATCTCGAAAGGGGGCTGTGATGATACTTCCGATTATCGGGGGGCTCCTGAGCATCACCGGAGCCGTTTTCCTTCTGCTCGCAGCCATCGGCCTCGTTCGGATGCCGGATGTCTACAACCGGATGCAGGCAGGCACCAAGGCGACGACCCTCGGAAGCATCCTCTTCCTGATAGGCATCGCCGTCGCCAATCCGGCATGGAGCGGCCGCATTATTCTGCTCGTGATATTCATCGTGTTTACGAACCCCATATCATCCCACGCGCTCATCCGTGCAGCCCACTATTCCGGGAGCCCTCTGGCGGCAAAGACCGTGAAGGACGATCTTGCAGATACGCGGCGGACGACACGACACGCCCCGCCGCACACCGCGTCACCTGCAGTCCCGACGGGAGGTGAAACATGATGACGGTTTTTCTCGTGATTCTCGGCATCGTCATGCTGGTGGCGGCCGTGGTCGCCGTGTATCAGAAACACCTCCTTGCCGCCATCATCGCCTCCGGTGTTGTCAGCCTTTCCGCGAGCGTCGTCTATGTGATGCTTGCCGCGCCGGATGTGGCCATGACGGAGGCGGCGATCGGCTCCGCACTGACAACGGTGGTGTTTCTCTATGCCCTCAATCGGGTGCGCACGGCGAAAGGAGAGACCGATGGTCGCTAGGATATTCGCGATCTTCGCCATTGCCGGCTTCGCGGTGATAGCGGTGCCGCTCGTCACCGAGCTTCCGCCCCTCGAAGAGTTGACCACCCTCGCCCAGGCCTACGTTGAACGAACACCCGAGGAACTCGGGGCACAGAATGTGGTGACCGCGGTGATCGTAACCTACCGCGGACTGGATACCCTCGGCGAGGTGAGCGTTCTCTTCATCGCGACCGCCGGAGTAGGCTTCCTTCTCAGGCGACAGGGCCCGGGTGTTCGCTCGGGAGCCGACGGGGTACCGGCCGAGTCTGAAGGCGGGCCGGGACAGGGACCGTCGGAGATCCTCACTACCGGCGCGCAGATTCTCGTGCCCGTGGTGGCGTTGTTCGGTGTCTATATCTTCACCCACGGGCATCTGACGCCGGGCGGCGGGTTCCAGGGCGGCGTCATCGTCGCCTCCGCCCTGCTGCTGTGCTTTCTCGCGACGCCGGGCGGACGCATCGGGCACACCCTCCTCACGGCGGTAGAATCCCTCTCGGGCGCAACCTATGTGGTGCTCGGCGCGCTCGGGCTCGTCCTCGCTGCCGGGTTCCTCGATAACCGCATAATGTCACTCGGGGAGTTCGGCACGCTCTTCAGTGCAGGCGCCATCCCCATCATCTACTCCCTGGTCGGCATCAAGGTTGGTGCCGAATTGTCGGGCATCCTCGATCGTCTGCGCTCGCGGGAAGGAGGGCACGCATGACGCTGGTAACTACGATCGGCCTGCTCCTAATGGGCGTCGGACTATGGGCGATGCTCACCCAGCGCAATCTGTTCAAGATCATTATCGGGTTCTCCATTATCGATACCGGTATCCATCTGGTCATCGTATCCATCGGGTACATCCGCGGCGGAACGGCGCCGATCCTCGATGAGGCGGTGGGAACATCCGCGGCTGTCGCACGCGTCGTCGACCCGCTCCCATCCGCCCTCGTACTCACTGCCATCGTGATCGGCCTGGCGGTGACCGCACTTATGCTGACGTACGCCGTGCAGCTTCACAGGCGTCGCGGCTCGCTGCTCATCGATGACTACAAGGAGCTCAAATGGTAAGCCCGATCTATCTCATCGCGGTTCCACTTCTCGTGGCTTTTCTTCTCGGGCTCGTTGACCGTGCAGGACGAGCGCTCTCGCTCGGTCTCACCTTCGGGGCCCTGCTATGGATGGTCGGCCTCTCCCTTGCATGGATGGTTTCGCTGCTCTCCGGCGGCGCGACCACCGAGGTGCTGACGGCCGGATTCTCTCCGCCGCTGTCGATAAACCTGCGAATGGGTACGCTGGAGGCAGCACTCAACCTCCTCATCAACCTCGCCTTCCTGGGCTCCGCCGTCGCCATGGTGCGGAAGCTACGCACCGACACCGTCGGCGCACAGGTGCTGCTGGTCATGATGGCGATGGGCGCAAACGGCATCGTGCTCACCCGGGACCTCTTCAACCTATTCGTCTTTCTCGAAATCGCGGCCATCGCGAGCTACGGCATCCTCGCGATCGAGGATGATGAAAACAGCCTGGCGGCAGGATTCAAGTACGTCATCGCCGGCGGTATTTCCTCGGCGGTGTTGCTGCTGGGGACGATATTCCTCTACCGGATCACCGGAACCCTCAACATCGACGGCATGATCGCCTGGGCAACTACGAATACGGGGGCTCTTGCCGCGGGAGCCGGTCTCTCGGCCATCTTTCTCGTGATTGCCGCCCTTCTTATAGAGCTCAAGCCCTTCCCCGCGAACGGATGGGCACTCGATGTTTACGAGTCGGCGCATCCGACGGTTTCAGCGATCCTCTCCATCGGCACGTCCACTGCTATGGTGGCGGCGCTCGTGAAGATAGTGCCCCTCATGCCGCAGACGGTTGCGGCGGTGCTCGCAGGCGCGGGGGTCCTCTCCTTCGCGGCATCCAACCTCGTGGGGTTGCGTCAGCGTGATGCACGGCGCATGCTCGGATACTCATCGGTAGCCCAGATCGGACTGGTAGTTGCGGTGATTTCCGGGGCGCGCCTGTTCACCGACGTCGGGCCCGCCACTGTTGCCCTCATTGCCGGCGGCCTCCTGGTCAATCATTTCCTGGCCAAGGGCGGACTCTTCTGGCTCGTCGGCGCACTCGGCATCCGCACCATCGATGAAGCCCGGGGCCGACTCCGTGGTGCCTACGGGCTGAGCCTGCTCTTCGGGCTCCTGCTTGTCGCGCTTGCGGGACTGCCGCCGTTCCCGGGGTTCTGGGCCAAGTGGCAACTCGTGGTTTCGATGATGGGCAACGGACAGTTCCTCTGGGTTGCCCTGCTGCTCGGAGGCTCGCTCTTCGAGGCGTCATACCTGTTCCGCTTCTTCGGTATTCTGCGCGCGGCGCAGCCCGCCGGGGTGGCGCCCGTCGCGGCGCAGCCAGCCGAGGCCCACGCCGGCTCGTCCGCAGGCTTCCCGGGCAGCGCTCCCGCAGCCCTCTTTGCCGTGGCGGCGGTCGTTACCGGTATCGCCGGCGCCTGGCTCTTCGGGTTTCGGGATCTGCTTCTCTTTCTACCGCTCGCCGGAGCCGCTCTGCTCTTCGTGCTGGAGGGGCTGCCCGGGTTCATCAAGGGCGTTTCGAGCGTCGCCGTCATCGGGGCCTATGCGTACCTCATTGCCCCGGCACTTTCCGGGCTGACTCTGGTGTTCGCCCTCGTCATCGCCGGCGGCCCGGCACTCCTGCTTCTTGCCACGCTTCACCGCCGTGGCAGGGTTGCAGGAGCTTTTCCGCTATTCGTCCTCTTTGCTCTTGCGATGTCCTCGCTTCTCGTTGCCCGCAGCGCACTCGGCTTCCTTTTCGGGTTCGAGCTCATGACGCTGAGCTCCTATCTCCTGCTGCAACGTGGTGAACGCGCCGAGCTCCCGGCCCATCGCTACCTGGTCTTCTCACTCGGCGGAGCTTTCCTGCTGATGGCAGGCCTGGCGATGGTCGTCTCCGGCGGCGGCAGCTTCGCTGCGCCCGGTTCGGTTCTGCAGATGCCCTTCCTCGAACAACTCGCGGCCGCACTCACGCCACCGCAGGTCGGCGGCGCCCTGCTGGCTGCAGGAGGCAATGCCACCGGCGCGCTCGCGACTGCGGGCTCCGGGGCAGGCGCGGGCTCCGGCCCTGCGGGCCTCGCGGGGGCGGCCGTTCCGACCGTCGCCGTGGTCCTGATTCTCCTCGGCTTCCTCGTGAAGGCCGGCGCGGTCGGCGTGCACATCTGGCTGCCGTCGAGCTACGGCGAGGCCGAAGGCGAGACCTCGGCGCTGTTCTCAGCGGTACTGAGCAAGGTGCCGGTGTTCGGCATCGTCCTGGCCCTGATCGCGCTCGTGGGCGGTGGTTTCGCTGCTTCAGTCGGACTCTTTCCCGTCCTCGGCTGGATCGGCCTGCTGACCGCCCTCTTCGGCGCGCTGCTTGCCGTGTTTCAGGAGGACGTCAAGTATCTGCTGGCCTATTCGAGTATGAGTCAGATAGGCTATATCATCGCCGCCTTCGCCGCGGCGAGCCACCTCGGGTGGACGACGGGCCTGTACCTTTCGGTGCTCCACTTCGCCTTCAAGGGCATCCTCTTTCTCGCCATAGCCGGCGTGATCCTCAGGACAGGGACAAGCACATTTCACCGGCTCGGCGGGCTCATCAAGAAAATGCCGATCTCATTCGTGACGGTGCTCATCGCGATCATCTCGGTCTCCGGTGTTCCCCCGCTTGCGGGCTTCGGTGGCAAGTGGCTTCTCTATACTGCGCTCCTCGAGGAGGGGCTGAACCTGCAGGCCGCGCTTGCCTTCTTCGCGAGCACGATTGCCTTTCTATATCTCTTCAAGCTGATCCACGCGGTCTTCCTCGGCCAGGCGAAAGACGAGCTCGCCGACGTTCGCGAGGCACCGGTATGGCTTCTCGTCCCGCAGCTGGTACTCGTTGCCGGTATCATGGTGATATCCATGTATCCGACGATCATTCTCGAGCCCATTGCGGCGGCCGTCTCGCCGTACATCGCGAGCACGGTAGCGTTCGACGGCTATGCGGTGGTGAGCGCCCTCGGCTACTGGAACGGGAACGTAGTGATGTACGTGACAATGGGGGTCTTCGTCCTGCCGCTCGCCTGGCTGATGCTGATAATGAAGAAGCCGCAGCGGGTGGAGCAGTTCAACATCGTCTTTGCCGCAGAGCGGCCCGAGCGCCCCGAGACCACTCACTACGCGCACAACTTTTTCACCCCCTACTATCGGGCGCTCGGATTCCTCACGCGCCCGGGCGTCATCGGATTCTGGCACGGCATTCAGGAAGCGGTTTCCTCGATGGGAGGCGCGGTCCGGCGGATCTACTCCGGGAACGGGCAGACCTATGCGCTGCACATCCTGCTCCTCGTCGCCGTTCTCTACCTCATCGCAGGAGGCATGTAAATGACGGAGCCCCTCCTTCTCCGAATCGCATACGCGGCGCTCACCCTGTTCATCGTGTTCAACTACGGGATCCTGCTTATGGGCACGACCGCCCGGATTCGGGCCCGCGTGCAGGGGCGCATCGGAATACCGGTGTGGCAGCCCTACATCGACATCATAAAGAACAACGCCAAGCGGACCTCGATTTCCCACGGCGTGATGTTCTACCTCGGACCGGTCTTCAGGCTTGCCGGCGGCATCGGCACGCTGATGTTCGTTCCGGTGATCTTCGGCTCGCCGGTGTTCGGCAACTTTGCCTTCGCCGGCGATGTGCTCTTGGTGATCTACTTCATATTCTTCGGCCAGCTGGGCATGGCGCTCGGTGCCGGTGAAGGAGGTCATCCCTACAGCGCCATTGGCGTCTCCCGGGGACTCGCCCAGATGACCGCCTTCGAGGTGCCTTTTACTCTCGGCGTGATCGCGCTTGTCATTCAGCACGGCACCCTGTCGGTCACAGAGCTCGTCGCAGCACAGCAGGGAAGCGTGCTGTCGTGGAACCTGTTTACAAATCCGCTTGCGACGATCGCGGCCCTGATCGCCTTTCTCGGGATGACGATGAACAATCCCTTCAGCATTGTCACCGCCCCGCAGGAGATTCCCATCGGTCCGCCGACCGAATACCAGAGCAGCTACATGGGTATGCTGCAGAGCAACCGTGCCATCTTCAACGGCGCGAAACTGGTGCTCTACATGAATCTCTTTCTCGGCGGCGCCACGAACATCTTCGAGATGGTGCTCAAGACCTTTGCGCTCTACATGATGACGCTGATCGTGGGGGTGTCCTTCCCTCGCTTTCGGGCGGATCAGTCCATTCGATTCTTTCTCAAGATACCCGCGGCGATCGGCGTGGTCGCCGTGATTCTTACGGCCCTGTAGGAGCCCGAACATGAGTGAAGCAGAAGACAGACAGACCATACTCCCGGAAACACCGGAAGCCGAGGACGATGCCGGCTCCACGCGGGGCAGGATCCAGCTTCCGAATGCGGATATGCCCATCGAGGACACCGGCCATTTCTGCTCGGCGCGTCCTCATGTGGAGGCGCCGTTCCGTGGCGCAATCGAGAAGTTTCTCAACTGGGCGCGGTCGCAGAGCCTGTGGGTTCTCGGCTTCGGCACCGGATGCGGCGCCATAGAGCTGCGCCCCCTGATGACCGCACGGTTCGACGCCTACCGCTACGGCATACAGGGCCGCCCCACTCCACGGCAGTCTTCGGTGTTCATCATCGGCGGCTACGTGTCGCTGAAGACCCTCAAACGGATCATCCGCAGCTACGAACAGATGCAGAATCCGAAGTTCGTCATCGGGCTCGGCAGCTGCACGATAAACGGTGGCATGTACTGGGACAGCTACAACACGATCAACAGGATCGACCAGTACATCCCGGTCGATGTGTACATTGCCGGCTGCATGCCCCGGCCGGAAGCCATTCTTGCCGGATTCAAGAAACTCAAGACCCTCATCCGAAACGGCGAGGGCGAGGGTGCCAATTACTACGCCGAGCACTTCGACTGGTATAAAGAGAACCAGAAGCGCATCGTGAAGGATTGGAACATGCCGGACTACAACTGGTAGGAACGCAACCATGGAACAACTACTGAACGAACTGCAAACCCGCTTCGGCGTATCGGAGCCACGACGCAAGCGCAACAACCTTGCCTTCGTCCGCTGTGACCGGACCTGGGCAGTGGACCTTCTGATCCACCTTCGCGACCGCGAGGGCTACACGCACCTGGTATTTCTCACCGCGGTGGACATCATCGAGCAGGGTGTGTTCCGGCTTACCTACCTGCTGCACAACTACGAAACGCGCAGCGACATCGGCGTTGAGGTCGAGATCGAGCGTGACAGTGCCGTCATGGAAAGCATTCACCAGATGTGGGCGCAGGCGGGCACGTATCAGCGGGAGCTCAAGGAGATGTTCGGGATCGACTTTCCGGGCAGTCCCCGCGTGGACGAACCCTTCGTTTTAGAGAGCTGGGACGATATCCCGCCGATGCGGCGCGAGTTCGACACGAAGGCCTATTCGGAGGCACGCTACGTTCCACGCGAGGGCCGGGTTACCCACGACACGACTGAACACATGAGTGTGAAGCTCTACCCGGAGGAAGACGCATGAGTGATACACGCACGAGCGAGACGAGCTCCGGCAACCCGCGCACGGGTGACACCGAGCTCTACCGGGGCATCGATACCCGCTACGTTCCCGAAGTGCCGCGCTACGTGGAGTTCGACGACCGCGACCGCACCGGTGCGAGCGACACCGGAGCTCCGGATGTGGACCTCGACTCCGGGAAGTACCTTAAGCTATGGCAGGGCCCCAATCATCCCGGCATCACCGGCAATATGTCGGTAGAGCTCACCGTGAGCGGCGACACCGTCTACGCGCTCAAGACGCACGTGGGTTATCTGCACCGTGGCTTTGAAAAGCTCATGGAGCGGCGGACCTATATCCAGAACTTCCCGCTGGTCTGCCGGATCTGCGTCCCCGAGCCGGATTTCAACGAGTATCTCTACGCGGCCTCGGTGGAAGATCTCTCGGGTCTGGAGGTACCGGATAAGGCCAACTGGCTGCGCATCCTGACCCTGGAGATGGCGCGATTGACCAGCTTTCTCCAGTGGATTGGCGGCCAGGTCGGCGCCTTCGGCATGGGGACGATCGGTCAGTGGACGGTGACGCACCGCGACTACATGCTCGACCTCTTCGAGGAGCTGACCGGCGGGCGCATCTACCACATGTACATCATTCCCGGCGGCGTACGCGCCGACCTGCCGGAAGGATTTGAAGACCGGATGGAGGGGCTGCTCGTGAAGATCGAGAAGCTGCTCTCCGAGATCGACCTCGCCATGTTCCACAACGCCGTCTTCAAAATGCGCGCGAAGGGACTCGGGGTCATCACGAAAGACATGATCGATCGCTACGGCATCACCGGGCCGAACGCTCGCGCCGCCGGCATCGCGCGGGATATCCGCAAGGATGAGCCCTATCTCGGCTACGACGAGCTCGATTTCGAAGTCGTAACGGCGGAGGATTCAGACGCATACGCACGCGCCTGGGTGCGGTTTCAGGAGATGCACCAGTCGATCTCCCTCATCCGCCAGATCATGAAACGCATCCCGAAAACGGGCCCGATCCATACGAAGCTGCCCAACGTGCTTCACTGGCGCATCCCCCCGGGACAGACCTGGCACCGCGCCGAGTGCACCCGCGGAGAGTACGGATACTACATGGTTGCCGACGGCACGATCTACCCGCGCCGCGTATACGTCAGGGGGCCCTCCTATACCCACGCCGTAGCGGTTATGGAGAAACTCGCGGTGGGCACCAATATCGCCGATATAGCAGGACTCATGGTGAGCCTGCATACCTATCCCCCCGAGATCGAGAGGTAGCGAGATGAGCGTCAAAGACCTTATTGCCCCCTTTTCCGTCTGGAAGCGTGCCTTCGAAAAGCCGTACACCACGATGGATCCCATAGACGAACGACCCGGCGCTGCGCGCTACCGGGGGTTTCACACCAACAAAGCCGACATCTGCATCGGCTGCGGCACCTGCGAAACGGTCTGTCAGAACGCGGCCATCGATCTTGTGCCCGTGGATGAACGCGAGGCGAAGCACGGCGACAGCGGGCTGAGGCCCCGTGTCGACTACGGCCGGTGCTGCTGGTGCGCGCTGTGTGTGGATATCTGCCCCACCGGGTCCCTCGGGATGAGTAACGAGTACATCTGGGTGGACACCGATCCCGACGCCTTTCGATACGTTCCCGGCTGCGATGCGAAACCCTGGGACGAGAACGAGCTCGGCTACGCCCCCTCACAGGGCTATGAGCTCCTGGAGAAGCAGCGGGTTGAAATGCACATGCTCGATCCCGAAGAAGGACTGAAGAGCTTCGAGGAGCTCGTGCAGGGCTACTCCGAGGAGCAGGCGAAGATCGAGGCGGATCGCTGCGTTTCCTGCGGCATCTGCGTGGCAACCTGCCCGGCTCATATGGATGTTCCCGGCTACATCGAGGCCATCCGTGATGACGACATCCCCCGGGGACTGCGCATCGCCTACGAGTCGAATCCCCTGCCCGCCTCCTGTGGTCGTGTCTGCACCCACTCCTGCGAGTACGTGTGCACCAAAGGACACAACGACGGTGAGCCGATTTCCATCCGATGGCTCAAGCGCTACATTGCCGATCAAATCTACGCGCAGGACTACGAGAAGGTTCTTCCCGCGCCGGAACCGGAGAACGACAAGCACGTGGCGATTATCGGATCCGGTCCCGGTGGCCTGAGCGCGGCGTACTACCTCAGGCTCCTCGGCTATCGCATCACCGTCTACGACGAGCGCGACCTACCCGGCGGGATGCTCCGCTACGGAATCCCTGAATACCGCCTGCCCTACGACCAGATCAACAAGGACATCGACTACATCCGATCCCTCGGCGTGACGGTGCACCAACAGCACATGATCGGACGCGAGACCAGCTTCGGGGATCTCTACAATGACTACGACGCGGTTTTTTTCGCGACCGGGCTTCCCAGCCCCTACACGATGGGAATCGAGGGAGAGGACCATCACCGGGTGCTGGCCGGCCTCAAAGTTCTTGACGATATCACCGACGGGCAGGATCCGGGCCTGGGGAAGACCGTCGCCGTCATCGGTGGCGGAAACGTCGCCATGGACGCGGCGCGCACCGCCCGGAGGCTCGGCTGCGAGGTAACCATTCTCTACCGACGCCGCATCGAGGATATGCCCGCCGACGAAGAGGAGATAACCGAGGCGCAGGAGGAAGGCGTACGCATTGTGCCACAGGCAATTCCCATTCGCGTGGAAGACGGCGGCGAGGCACAGGCCGCCTTCGTATGGGGCGAGGCAGAGATGGTGGATCAGGGCGAGGGAAAGCGTCCGAAGCCCGTCCTCATCGAGGGCTCGGAGCACCGCGAGGTCTTCGACTCCGTGGTCTCGGCGATCGGACAGGATGCCGACTACTCCTTCCTGCCCGAGGAAGTGCTCGCGAAGATCAAAGTCGAGCGCGGAAGAGTAGCCGTCGACCGCTTCGGTGCAACGGGTGACCCGAAGGTGTTCGCCGGCGGCGACATCACCAACACCAAGCGTGACGCCATCAGCGCCATTGCCAACGGACACCGTGCCGCGAAGGGGATCGACCGTCAGCTTCTGAAGCTGAATCCTGCGAAGCAGCGCATTTAGGAGGCCGGCCGGCGAGCGCGGCCTACCCGGCTGTGGCCCCTACCACCGTGGCCGTCTGCGGCCAGTAGCGCCCGCCACGCCGGACCACCTCCATCTCCAGGCCATAGACACTGGATAAGAGCTCGTGGGTGAGCACCTCCTGCGGCGAACCATGCGCGTGGATCCGTCCGTCCTTCATGATGGAGACCTGGTGGAACACCGGGGTGATCTCCTCGATGTGGTGGGTGACGTAGATCAGCGTCGGGCCGTCCGGCTCAGTGCCGAGTTTCTCTACGAACTCCAGGAAGTGCTCGCGGGCGGCGGGGTCGAGACCGCTGCAGGGCTCGTCGAGGATGAGAAGTGTCGGGCGTGACACGAGCGCACGGGCGATGAGCACTCGCTGCTTCTCGCCCTGCGAGAGCACGGCATAGCGACGATCCTCGAGGCGCTCGCATCCCATGAACGCAAGCCGCTCACGCGCGAGGGCCACGTCTTCGTCCGTGGTCGGTTCCCACAACCCGATAGAAGCGTAACGACCGCTGACCACGACATCGAGGGCGGTATCGCGGTCGTGGATGCGCTCACTGAGCGCCGAGCTCACCCACCCGATGTGGCGTCGCACCTCCCGGAGATCGCTCTTCCCGCGAACGTAGCCGAGCACCTCCACTTCGCCGCTGCTCGGCGGCATGTAGCCGGTGACCACCTGCAGCATCGCCGTCTTCCCTGATCCGTTGAGACCGAGCAGTGCCGTATGTCCGTGGGAGGAGATATCCCAGTTCACTCCGTCGAGAATCATTTCCCTGTCACGATGCATCGTGACGTTCTTCAGCGTTATCATGCCGTACCGCCTGTTTGTGTGTAACCGCCCGCGGCGGCCGGTTACGGCCCACCGCGGGCGGCCTATGCCGAGACGCTCGGAAGACCGGAGAGCGCCATGGCGACCTCCTCTTCCGGATACTCGTAGGCCACCAGCTTACCCGCGTTGTAGTCGAGATAGGCCTGCATATCGAACTGACCGTGACCGCAGAGATTGAACAGGATGGCTTTGCTCTCGCCCGACTCCTTGCAGGCAAGAGCCTCGTCGATGGCTGCGGCCACCGCGTGATTCGCCTCCGGAGCGGGTAGGATACCCTCCGCCTGCGCGAACTGAATACCGGCGGCGAAGGTGCGAAGCTGGTCGTAGGCGACGGCCTCGATGTGCCCCTCGGAGTGCAACTGGCTTACGAGCGGCGCCATCCCGTGGTACCGCAGTCCTCCCGCGTGGAAGCCCGGCGGAACGAAGCCGCTGCCGAGGGTGTGCATCTTGACGATGGGAGTGAGATGGGCGGTGTCGCCGTAATCGTACGCGTAGGGTCCCTTGGTGAGGGTCGGGCACGCGGCGGGCTCCACTGCTATGACACGGTAGTTTTTCTCTCCCCTCAGGTTCTCGCCCACGTAGGGGAAACACATGCCGGCGAAGTTCGAGCCGCCGCCGGTGCAGCCGATGAGGATATCCGGCTCGTCGTCGGCGGCCGCCATCTGCTCCATCGTCTCGAGACCGATCACGGTCTGATGGGTCAGCACGTGATTCAGCACGCTCCCGAGCGCGTAGTTCGTATCGTCACTGGTCGCCGCCACCTCGACCGCCTCTGAGATGGCGATACCGAGGGAGCCGGTGGAGTCGGGATGCTCATCGAGAACCGCACGCCCCGAGGCCGTGGTGCGGCTCGGGCTCGGCGTAACGTTGGCGCCGAACGACTCCATCAGACCGCGCCTGTAGGGCTTCTGGTCATAGCTGACCTTCACCATGTACACGCTGCACTCCATGCCGAAGAAGGTGCAGGCCATCGACAGCGCACTGCCCCACTGCCCTGCGCCGGTCTCGGTGGTCAGCTTGGTGACGCCCGCCTCTTTGTTGTAAAAGGCCTGCGGGACGGCAGTATTCGGCTTGTGACTCCCGCTCGGGCTCACTCCTTCGTACTTGTAGTAGATGCGAGCCGGAGTATCGAGGGCCTGCTCGAGGCGACGGGCGCGGTACAGAGGCGTCGGACGCCACTGACGGTAGAGATCGCGCACGGGCCCCGGAATCTCGATCTCGCGCTCGGTCGAGACTTCCTGCTTGATGAGCTCCATAGGGAAGAGCGCGGCCAGATCATCCGGGCCGATGGGCTCCTTACTCTGCGGATGGAGCACCGGCGGTGCCGCGTCTCGCAGGTCGGCCTGAATGTTGTACCAGCTCTTCGGTATCTTCGATTCCGGCAGGGTGTATTTGACCGAATCCATCTCGTCCTCCCTCGATGATCCTGCATTTTCTGTGCATGATTATGCGTGCGGCGGAGTGTAGCACCTCGGCCGAATGCGGTCAACAAAGAGAGCACCGTAACGGTGGTATACAGCAGCGTGTTGGTGAAAGCCGGCGACC
>JAAAOH010000167.1 GCA_009908925.1 Spirochaetota bacterium
GATGTCGTAGAGGTCCTCTTCAACGGACCGATTGGCGATGATTTCCAGTCTTTGCATCGACTACTCCTCCGAATCCGGATTCTGCCCGCCGCCGGCGACCGCCTGTTCTATGCGTGCGGCACGCTTCTGCTCACGCTTTTCCTCACGACGCTCGCCGATGCGGTTCACGATAGCGTAGATCACCGGTATCACGAACAGGGTGATGATGGTGCCAATGGTGAGGCCGCCCACGACGGTCTGGCCGATGGGCTGCACCAGCGTCGAGCCCTCTCCCCGGAAGAAGGCAACCGGCACGAGGCCGAGAACCGTGGTGAGCGTGGTCATGAGAATCGGTCGCAGACGATTTCCACCGGCCTCGATGAGCGCATCGCGGATGCCGAGCCCCCGCTTTCGCAGCAGATTCGTGTAGTCTACGAAGACGATGCCGTTGTTGACGATGATCCCGACGAGCACAACGAGCCCGACCGCCGTGAACAGGCTCAGCGTCTGTCCGGTCAGAAAGTAGAGCCATAGCACGCCGACGATGAGAAACGGCACGGTGAAGATGATGATGAACGGATCCACGAAGGACTCGAACTCGCTCGCCATCACACCGAAGACGAGAAACACCGAGATCAGCATGATGATACCGAAGGTCCGGCCGTAGCGCAGGAGGTCGGCGTAGTCGCCACCGAACTCGATGACGAGGTCCTGCTCGGCGGGAATGGCCTCGAAGATGGCGCGACGCAGGCGCGGGGTGACCTGCTCGACGGTTGAACCGGGCGCGAGGCCGCCTGTGACGTGGATGGTGCGGCGCTGGTTCTCGCGGGTAATGTCGACAGGACCGGTGTCGCGCCTGGTCGAGGCGAAGCTCGACAGCGGTACCTTGCGGCCCTGGTTGTTTAAGACGAAGATGCGATCGAGATCGAGCAGCTCATCGCGACTCGGCTCATCGGATATCACCACGATGTCATACTCCGACCCGCCGGTGCGGTACTTGCTCGCCCTCACGCCGTCTATGCGGGCCCGGACTTCCTGGCCGATGGTCGCGATGTTGAGGCCCAGCGCGTAGGCCCGTGCCCGGTCGATCACGAGCTCGACCTGCGGAAGCCCCTCCTCGAGGTCCACCGACGGCTCGGTGACTTCGGGAAAGTCCGAGGTGATGAGCTCACGGATGCGCTGCGCGACCTCCTGAGCACGATCGAGATCCTGGGACTGCACGAGCACGTCGATCGGCGGGGCGTTGAAGGGCCCGCCGCCCGGGCCGCCGCCGGCGTCGAAGGAGAAGTTCACACCCGGGAACTCGTCGAAGTGGGAGCGTAGAATGTCTTCCACCTCGTCGGAGGATTCCACTCGCTGCGCGATGTCGGGAAGCGTCACCGCAAATGTCCCACGGTAGGAGCGGCTCGCGCCGAGGAACCCGCCGAAGCTGCGCTCACCCGCGCTGATGATGATGTCGTTGTAGGCCGTGACCTCGTTCTCGACGATACCGGCAAGCCGCTGCATGACCTCCTCGGTACGCTCGAGCCGTGTCCCCACGGGAAGCTCGACCGACACTTGCACCGTGTCCGACGGCTGCGGCGGGGTGAGCTCGAACCCGATTCTCGGAACAAGGGCGACGCTGCCCCCGAGAATCGCCACGGCAATCAGCAGCGTGATGAGCTTATGATTGAGCGCGACACCGAGCGCCCTCTGATAGCCCCGGTCGAGCGATCGGAACGCACCGTCCGCGCGATCGTCGAGCGCCTTGAGCGCCCCCTTCAGGGGCCGTTGTTTGCGCGAGGAGATCGGCAGGTACCGGCTCGAGAGCACGGGGATGAGGAACATCGCCACCAGGAGCGAGGAACCGAGGGAAATCACGACGGTGAAGGCGAGGCCGGAGAAGAGCTCTCCGATGAACTCGAGCTGCCGTCGGAATACGGCAAGCGGCGCGAATACGCTGATTGTTGTCAACGTGGAGGCGACGATTGCGTTTATCATCTCCTGACTGCCGAGCACCGCGGAGGCCCGAAGCTTCGCGCCCTTCTCGCGGTAACGGTATATGTTCTCCAGAATGACGATCGAGTTGTCTACGAGCATCCCCACGCCGAGCGCGAGCCCCGTAAGCGTCATGAGATTCAGCGTGAGACCGGAGAAGTACATCACCGAGAGTGTGACGACAAGGGACACCGGGATGGCAAGGCCGATGATGAGGGTGGTACGAACGCTTCGCAGAAAGACGAACAGGATGACCACCGCAAGGATGGCACCCGTAATGGCCGCCGTCGACACCTGCTCGAGGGAGGCGCGAATGACGTCGGTCGTGTCGATGATGACGCCCACCTCGGTACCGATGGGAAGCGCCTGGTTTATCTCGGGGAGCTTTGCGCGCACGGCGTCTGCAACCTCGACGGAGTTGGTACCGCTGCGCTTCTGCACGACGACGAAGACTCCCGGCTCGCCATTCACGTAAACCGCGCTATCCTGCTCCCGGTATCCGTCGTAGACCTCGGCGATATCGCGGAGCAGGATCGGCGTCGGCGAGGCAGAACCGGCGCTGCCGGCACTCAGCCCGCTCCCTCCTCCGCCGGCCCCGCCGGCGGAGGCCGCACCCGGCACGGCCGCAGCTCCGCCGGAGCCGCTGCGATAGGTCACCACCACCTCGCGGATCTCCTCGATGCTGTCGTACTCACCTTCGGTGCTTATGAGGAAATTGGTGTTCCCCTGGGTGATGCTGCCGCCGGCAACCTGGACGTTCTGGCTGCGCACCGAGTTGGCCACCTGCTGCATGGTCAGGTCGTAGGCATCGAGGCGGTTCTGCGGAATCTCCACGCGGATGATGCGCTCGCGCCCGCCGTTGACGGCTGCAAGCGAAACACCCTCGATTTGCTCGAGCCGGGGCTGCACGATGTCCTGTGCAAGCTCACGCAACGCTTCAGAAGACCGGTTCCCCGACATTTCGAGCTGCAGAATGGGAATGAGAGAGGGATCGAACTTGAAGATCTGGGGAGAGGTTGCCTCCTCGGGCAGCTGCTCTTTGACGAACTCGAGGCTGTCGCGGACGTCGTTCGCGGCCTCGGCCATATTCGTCCCCCATATGAACTCCAGCGTGATCTGACTGCTTCCCGATGATGAGGTGGAGGTTATCTTCTGTATGTTTCCCACATTGGAGAGCTGACTCTCCAGTGGTCGCGTGATGGTCTGCTCGATTTCCTCTGGCCCTGCGCCGGAGTAGTTGGTGAAGACGATGAGCACCGGCGGGTCCACCTCCGGAAAGAGATCAATTGCGAGACCACTCGCGGCGTAGAGCCCGAATCCGATCACGAGGATGAAGATGATCAGCGTCGTTGTCGGGCGGTTTACGACGGTTCGGGTGACGCTCATGAGCCCTCCCGTTCAGATATGACGTGCTCCGGGGAGAGCGACTCGACCTCCTCGATTACGCGGACCTCCGCCCCGTCGTCGAGGAGAGACTGTCCCTGGATGATTACCTCTTCGTCGGCTTCCAGGCCGTCGGTTATCTGCACCTGATTGCCGATGCTGATGCCGAGGCTGACCTCTCGCTGCTCCACGGTGTCGTCGTCGCTTAATACGAATACGTACGGTGTATCGAAGCGGCGTACGACGGCTTCACTCTGTACCTTCACGACATCCCGACGCACGGCGGTAACGAGGCGTATCTCAACGAACATGCCGGCCTTGACCCGCGTATCACGTCGAACGAACTCGAGCGTGACACCCATGGTCCGCGTGGCGGGATCCACCACGGGGCTAAGCTCTGTCACGCGCGCGGGGAAACTCGCTTCCGGGTAGGCCTCGAGAAAAATGATGGACTCCTGACCTTCGCGGACAAGGGAGATGAAGCGCTCGGCGACCCTGGTGCGAATCTCGAGCACATTGGTATCCGAGATTTGAACGACCGGAACCGACGGTCCGACCGTGGAGCCCACCGACACGTACCGCTGCGTGATTGTCCCGGCAACGGGGGCGCGCACCGGACTCGGTTCGAATTGCTGCCCGGGGCGCGACCGGTCGACCTCCGCGATCACGTCGTTGCGGGAGACCGTCTGGCCGACCCGCACTCGCATGTTCGCCACTTCACCATTCGTGTCGGGATAGACATCCACACTCGAGGCCGGCTCGACGTCACCGTTGAGCTCGAGGTAGTTCTTGATCTCACCCCGCACCGGGCGGGTGACGTTGACCGCGAAGGCGGTGTCCTCGTCGACTCCACGCCCACCGTCGGGCGCCGCCGTACCGGCCGGGCCGCCGTCGCCGCCCGCGCCCGGCGGCCCGCCACATCCGGCCAGGAGCAGCGTGAGAAATAACGCTACGGCGATTGCCGTCGCAGCATTTATCCGGTGTGAGTGCTTAGTTCCCGTCTTCATTACTTCGCTCTCTCAGTTCATCGATACTTGTATTGAGTGCATACACGAGATCCAGCAGGGCCACGACATAGTTCTTCTGCTCGTCGAGGAGCTGCACCTGCGCCTGCTCGAGCTCATCCTCCGCCTCCCGGACCTCGAGGAGCTCGCGGTTTCCCGCGTCGTAGGCCTCCTGCGCAAGGCTGAAGGCGCGACGCGCCCGCTCGACGTTCAGGCGCCGCACCTCGATCGCACTGCGGGAGGTCTCGAGCTGGTCCACCAGTTGCCGGATCTGGATCTCCGCGCCGGTTCGAGCCTGCTGTAGCTGGATGCGCGCCTTCTGCACGTCCTCTTTGAGGTTCTCGATCTCGACCTGTGTCCGGGAGAACGGAAGCAGCGGGTCGAGGGGCTGCGTGATGCTGATAGAGAAGGCGCCGCTCTGCTGATTCCAGTCGTTCTCAACGTCGTCGAACCAGGGATCGTCGAAGGGGTCGCCCGCAAAGCCCGGATCCGCCCGCCAGTTAAGACTCAATGTGGGGTAGCGCTCGGCGCGTTTCGCGTCGAGGAGAAGCTCCCGCGCGGTTATGCCCTGCCGGGCGAGCTGTACGTCATAGCGCCGCTCGAGGTAGTCCCGGATGATTGCGTCGGCCTCGAGGGAGATGAGGTCCGCCTCGATCCGCCCCTCGAGCTCGACGGCCTCGGCGGGATCGAGACCGAGGGTCTGCTTGAAGCCCATGAGCGTGCTGCGATAGCCGAGCTGCTGCTGCTCGAGCTGGGGCTTGAGGTTCTCGAGCTGCACGCGAGAGCTCAAGAGCGTGAACTCGTCGACGAGGCCGTTGTCGTAGTTGATCTGCGTCTGCTCGAATCGCTCCTCGGCGGTCTCGATCGACTCACGAGTGATGCGGATGTTCTCCTGCTGGGAGAGCAGCTCGTAGAACTGTTTGCGGACGTCTCGTCGCAGCCGTGCCTTTGCATTCTGGAGCTCAATCACCCCGATATCGTACTCCTGCACCGTCTGTTGAATGTTTCGTATGATCCGGAGGTTCACCGAGAGTCCCGCCGAAAGCTCAGCGCCGACCCGCCAGCGGTTGCCTTCTTCTTCGAAGGCAACGACGCGGTCGAATACGCCGTCGCCCAGCGCTGAGGTCGGCTCCGGCGCGACACCGGTGATATCCTGCACCTCATTGACCCGCGAGAGGCTCCCCGTCGCGCTCACCTGCGGGATAAACACCGTCCAGGCGTTGTCCACAAGGCGCTTGGCCTTCCGCACGTCGATATCCTGCAGCTCCACACCGAGATTGTTCGCCAGCGCAAGCTGCACGGCGGTTTCGGCATCGATGATGGTCACGTCCTGAATCGAGCTTCCGCTCGCACCGGTTCCGTCGTCCTGTGCGGAGGCCGTGGCGCCCGCTGCGACAAGTACTGTAAGCACCAACCAGAATCGCTTCATTTCTCATTCTCCTCACGTCGCGAGGCCGCCGACCACCATCGGGTACAGCAGCCGAATCGGCTTGAATATATGCTGCAGACCGGAGTCTGCGCTCGGCTCTTCTCCGGTTCCCCGTTCGAGAACCGGACGCATGACCAGGTGATGCAGGTAGGCGACCACTTCGAGCTCATCGAAACGCGGGTGCGCGAAATCCTCATGCGCCAGCCTCTCGGCGAGAAAGCTATGGATTGGCCGCCGCTGCGGTACACTACCGATCTGCACGCGGATGCGGTGAAATCGCATCCAGTCGAGTGCAGTCAGGATTGATCGGCTCTGTGCGGCGTAGCTCGCCGTTACGACCATAAAAGCATACAGCTGCGAACCGAAGTCGGTGAAGCGGGATGCCCGCGCGTCCACGAGGTCCATGAGTCGCTCGTGCTCGGGCACCAGCATGGAGGACATCATCTCCGCCCGGTTCCGAAAGTGGAAGTACAGGCTGCTCTTGCTCATCCCGGCGCGCTCCGCTATCCGCTCCACGGTAGCCTGCTCGAAGCCCTGCTCGGTCACAACCCCGGCGATCGCGGTGAGGATCCGGTTGCGCTCGGGCAGCTCCCCGGACTCGACAGCGGCTGCCGCCTCGATCTCACCGAAGGTGAGGCGTCGCGGTGCGTCGGGAAACAGCCCGTGGAGCACGATGCGAACGGCAAGCTCGCGCCGCTTGGCAAGCTCCTGTTGGTCGACGACGGCGTCGCGCCGATGCCCGTCTTCGGTCCAGAAGCAACCGGCCATCCAGAGGAAGCCGGACATGCTGAGGAAATGGGCCGCTACGTCAATCCACGCCGGCTCAACCGCACCCGACCTTCGGAGGAGATTCGCAATCACCGTCTGATGCCGATCGCGGACGCGGCGAAAGGCCGGGCCCTGGTTCCCGGGGAACTGCGCGAGATGCAGGTTGAGGTAGAGGTAGTAGTAGGGGTGGGCGCTGAAGAAGTCAAAGAGGAGCTCGACATAGCGGCGCACGGCGTCGCTGAATGAAACGCCGCCGGTCTTCGTTTCGAGCTCGTCTATGATGGAATGAAGGTCATCGGCGAACTGCCGTTCCATCTC
>JAAAOH010000006.1 GCA_009908925.1 Spirochaetota bacterium
GATGGCGCCATCTGCGACGGCGAATCCCGCCGGGATCCCGTCCTCGGCCGCTGCGTGGGCGACAGAAGCTTCGTACGTGAAATCCGGGCTCTGGCGGACGATAAGCGCACGAGGGCCGTCGTGCTGCGGGTGAGCTCGCCCGGCGGCAGCGCGCTCGCATCCGAGAGCATTCGCCGTGAGCTCGTCCATCTCCATGAGAAGAAACCGATTGTCGTTTCGATGGGAAACGTCGCCGGATCGGGGGGCTACTGGGTGGCGACAGAAGCGGACCGGGTTTTCGCCGAACCGGGCACCCTGACGGGATCGATCGGGGTCATCATGATCCTTCCCGAGCTCGAAACGACGCTCAAGCGGCAGGGGATAACAAGTGACACCGTGCGCACCGGGCGCTTCGCCGACCTCGGAAGCCCCTTTCGCCGCATGAGCCGCGATGAGCACGAGCTCCTCGACGCGCGCATAGAACAGGTATATGAAGACTTCCTCGAACGGGCCGCCGTTGGGCGAAAGCTCTCGCGGGAGGCGGTGGAGAACGTGGCGGGGGGACGGGTGTGGTCCGGTGCCGATGCGGTGTCGCTCGGACTCGTGGACGAGCTCGGCGGGCTTCCCGAAGCGCTCGAGTGGCTGCGCTCGCATCTGCAGTGTCGGCGCCTCGCGGTGCGGTTTCGCCCGCAAGTGAAGCCGTCAATCCTCGAGCGTGTGCTCGCGAAGCGATTGTCGGCCGCGGCCGACATTCACGGCCGGTCGGCGCTTGTCGGCGGAGAAGATGCCGCCAGCCTCGCCGGGGGGCCGGATGTCGCCGGGGCCGGCGCCGCCGGGGGCCTCGCCGTCGCCGAAGCGGTCCTCACTCACCGGGGTCGTCCCCTGGCAATCGTGCCGGAGCACCTCACGGGCGCCGGCCTGCTGGAGCGGTAAGACCGGCACGGAGAGCCTGAAGCGGCGAGACCGGAGCGGCCGACCCTGGTGACGGCCGCCGCCTCACGCCGCGCTGCGACGCGTCATTCCACGTCGCAGCCGCGGCTGTTGTCTATGTAGACCGGCAGGTTGAAAATGCTGTCGCGGGTGATGTAGTCGATACTCTTGGGGAGCTCTCCGAGCTCGGCGTGATACTGCTGTATCCTGCGGTAGGCATCCATGGAGAGGACCACCCGCGTCGGACGATCACCCCGCTCTTCCTTTTCCGTTCGCTTCTTCAGGATGAGCAGAATGAGCTCCTCGGCGGCGAGGTCCTCCCCGTTGGCCATATTACTGGAAGAGCCCCAGGAGGTTGTACTTCCCGAACACCGACACCGTAATCAGCGAGATGGTCGCCATGATCTTGATGAGGATGTCCAGCGACGGCCCGACGGTGTCTTTTAGTGGATCCCCGACCGTATCACCGACAACGCTCGCAGCGTGAGCGTCCGAGCCCTTACCGCCATGGTGTCCCTGCTCGATGTATTTCTTTGCGTTGTCCCAGGCACCGCCGGAGTTGGCCGTGAAAAGGGCCAGCATGATGGCGGAAAGCGTCGTGCCGATAAGCAGCCCCCCGACGAACTCCGTCCCCAGCAGGAATCCTCCCACAAGCGGCGCGAGCACGGCGAGGAGCGCCGGCGTCTTCATTTCCGCAAGGGCTCCGGCGGAGGAGATCTCGATAGCCCTGCGGTAGTCCGGGCGCGTCTCACCGCTGAGGATCCTGGGATCCGCTTTGAACTGCCGGCGCACCTCCTGCACCATCTTGCGGGCCGCCTTCGCGACGGCGTCTATGAGGATTCCGGAAAACAGGTACGGAAGCGCCGCTCCGACGAGACCGCCGGCAAGCGTGAGCGGTGAGATGATGTCGAGCACGAGCTCGAACGTGTTTATGTCGTCCCCGGGCCCGGCCTGCGAATACAGGTAGGAGGCGAAAAGCGAGAGGGCTGCCAGCGCTGCGGAACCTATCGCAAAGCCCTTGCCGATAGCGGCGGTCGTGTTACCCACAGAGTCGAGCTCGTCGGTGATCTCTCGTACGTAGGGATCCAGGGCCGACATCTCGCTGATGCCACCCGCGTTGTCGGCGATGGGACCGTAGGTATCCACCGACACTGTCGTTACGACAAATGAAAGCATGCCGATGGCCGCCATGGCCACTCCGTACAAACCGGCCACCGCGCTTGCGGCGATAACAGCCGTCGCAAGCATCAGGATCGGATAGAAGACCGAGCGCATGGCGACGGCCATCCCCTGCGTGATCGTGAGTCCCGTACCCTCGCGCGACGCCTCGGAGATGGTCATCGTAGGCTTGTAGTCGTAACTCGTGAAGTACTCCGCGAGCTGTCCGATGACGATGCCGGTGATGATGCCCATAACGGCGGCGATCCACGGCGACAGGGGCCCGAGCCGGAAGTCGACCTCTGCAACATTCTCACCCTGGAAATAGAAGTAGGTGAGAACACCGGTTCCCACGAGCGTCAACGCCGCGGAGGTGAACACTGCGGTGTTGAGTTGACGGTGCGGCTTGGCCGTAGAGTTCTTCTGCAGCACCAGTACCAGGATACCGATGATGGAGCCGAAAATGCCTATCCCGGCGAACATCATCGGAAAATCGATCATCTTCTGAACGAGCCCGGCTGCAAGCTCGCGCGTTGTATCGAGTCGCAGGTGGAACATGTATGCGGCAAGGACAACGGCCGAGATCAGTGAGCCGACGTAGCTCTCAAGGAGGTCCGCTCCGAGCCCGGCGACGTCACCAACGTTGTCACCAACGTTGTCGGCAATGGTGGCCGGGTTCCGGGGGTCATCCTCCGGGATATGAGCCTCGGTCTTGCCGACGAGGTCTGCGCCCATGTCGGCGGCTTTGGTGTAGATACCGCCCCCGACCCGGTCGAACATGGCGATGATCGAACAGCCGAGCGCGTATCCCGAGACCGACATGGTGAACGGAATGAAGTTCACGCCCAGCCAGTTCACCTCGACGGTGAGGCGGGACGCATCGGTCTGACCAAGCAGAACTCCGAAGACGAAGTACACCAGCACGAGCCCCAGCAGCGAGAAACCGCCGACGCTGAGCCCCATGACGCTCCCGCCCCGGAACGCGACTCGCAGCGTACTACCGAGATCCTTCGACTCGCGGGCGCGGTTCGAAACCCGCACGTTCGCGAGCGTGGCGATCTTCATACCGATCCACCCGGCACTCGCGCTCATGGTGGCACCGAGTATGAAGGCCACTCCGGTGTACCAGGCGACAAGAAGTCCGAGGCCGACGGCGATGAACACAGCAATGGAAAAAATCAGCTTGTACTCGTGCTTGATGAACGCGTCGGCACCTTCCTGAATGGCACCGGCGATCTCCTGCATGATCGCGGTGCCGGTGTCGAGGCGCTTCACTCCGACATAGTTTATGCCGGCGAACGCGAGTGCAGCCATCACGGCAATTACAACAAAACCTAACATGTTCTCCTTACCTCTCTTGCGGTGGTCGGGTTGTGAACACGTGAAATTGACGAAAGCGTATCATTTTTTTTATCCTCCTTTCAACTCGAAAGGTAGCATAGTTGAATTCACACACTGTTGAGACCATTGACTGGACACACTGGAAGCCGATCGACCGCGCGGTTATCGTATTCGTGCGACGGAGCCCCCACATCCTGCTCATCCGAAAGAAGCGCGGGCTCGGAAGCGGCAAGATTAACGGCCCCGGCGGGCGGCTCGAGCCGGGGGAAACCTATCTGGAGGCCGCGGTGCGAGAAACCCGGGAAGAAGTCGGCATCACCCCCCACGAGCTGCGCCGGATGGCCGACCTCTCCTTCATTTTCGCAGACGGATACTCACTCTACGGCGAGGTGTTTCTCGGAGACAGCTACAGCGGCAGCCTCGTGGAAACCGACGAAGCGGATCCCTTCTGGTGCCGCCTCGATGAGGTCCCTTACGCCGAAATGTGGGAGGACGATCGTCTGTGGCTACCCCACGTTCTCGCGGGCGCCTATGTGAGCGGCAAGTTCCTGTTCGACGGAGAGACGATGCTCAGTCAGGCGGTCTCAATTCTGCCCGCACCGGAATCGGGATCCGCAGCGAGCGCGAGCACGAAGACGTAGTCCGACAGCCGGTTGAGGACCGGCAGAACGACCTCGAGTTCCGCATTCCCGTAACGCTTGTGTGCCCGCACGCAGCTGCGTTCCGCCCTTCGGCAGACGCCGCGGGCAAAATGAATCTCAGCCGAAAGGCGTGTCCCGCCCGGCATGACGAAGTGGTCGGGTATCCGGATGCGGCTCATGAGCTCAGTCTGGGCATGTTCGATGTCTGAAACCGCGTTTTCCGGCAGCTTCGGCCCCTGTGCGGCCGGACGCCCGGACGGAGGTCCAGCCCGGCTTCCGGCCCGGCATCCGGCCACAGCAGCCAACACACGAGTCACCAGCGCCTGCATCCACTCGATCCGTCGCCGAATATCCTCCGCCACGGCACCCCCGGGAAGCGCCCCGGCGGCGGCCGTACTACGAGCGATGCCAAGCGCCGCGGAAAACTCGTCGAGGTCACCGAGGACCTGGAACAGAATGTCGTCTTTGGAGAGGTCGGAGAGGCCGGGAAGCGAGCTCGCTCCGTCGTCGCCGTTGCGCGTGGTGATGCGATCGAAGCCCGCCATTGCTAGAAGCGCAGCTCCTGTATGACCTCGGAGTTTCGCAGCTTGTTGATGGCTTTCTCCTGGATCTGACGCACCCGCTCTCGAGTAATTCCGAGAACCTTGCCGGTCTCCTCGAGGGTCAGAGGACCTTCGCCGGAAAGACCGAACCGAAGTTCGATGATCCGCATCTCTCGCTTACTGAGCTGTCGAAGGACCTGATTGATGGTGTTCTGCAGGGTGATGTGATACACCTCGTCGAATGGCTCCGACGAGCTCTCGTCCTCGATCAGATCCGCGAGGCGGGTGTAGTTATCCTCGTCGACGGTCACATCGAGGGAAGTGGTATCCTGGGAAAGCTGGAGGATCTGGTTGACCTTCCCGGAAGAGAGGTTCATGTACTCGGAGAGCTCACGGCTCACCGGATCGCGACCGAGCTCCTGCGTAAGCTGCTTCGCAACGAAGTAGTATTTCTTGATGGTATTCAGCATGTGAACCGGGATTCGGATGGTGCGGCCTTTGTCGGCAAGCGACTTCACGATCGACTGGCGGATCCACCAGGTAGCATATGTCGAGAACCGGCAGCCCTTTGTGTGGTCGAAGCGCTCCACCGCCTCGATCAGACCGATATTGCCCTCATCGATAAGATCGAGCAGATTCAGGCCGCGGTGCTGGTATTTCTTCGCAACCGAGACGACAAGACGCAGATTCGCATTTATC
Organism: Spirochaetota bacterium; assembly: GCA_009908925.1. Lineage (GTDB taxonomy): Bacteria > Spirochaetota > Spirochaetia > DSM-27196 > PWMO01 > JAAAOH01. The sequence continues at coordinate 5,291 of JAAAOH010000006.1, forward strand.
ATCCGATTCTTCTGCATCCTCAGCGTGGCCTCGAGAGACTGCCTGCGCGACACGTTCTCCGTCGAGTTCTTCTCGTCCTCGGGCAATGCCTCGAGGCGCGCCAACTCCGCACGCGCCGACTGCAGTTCGCGTCCGATCTGGCGTTCTTCTTCGAGAGTCAGGAGATGAAAGCCGGCAATCTGCCGGAGGTAATAGGCAAGAGGGTCAACTTCGCTCGAATGAAGATTCTTTCGTGAGTGTACGTGCGTGCGCTTTACCGAGCGCATCTGGTCCATCCTTCAGCCCCTCCGCCGGGGAACCCGTACCGATAGTAGATTCCTGACCAGAATCGGTCAAGGTAATTCATATCGATACGCACTATTCGGCGCACAGCGCGCATCAGCTTCGCGGAGCCCGTGATGGATCAACGAAGCTGTCGTTCTTCCACACGCTGAAGTACAAGCGAGATCGACCGGCGTCCGGCGCCTCCCCCAGCTCGCCGATCGTGGTACCCGGCTGAACAAGGTCACCTACCGTCACCGAAAGGCTCCGATTCCCGCCGTAGACGTAAATGTAACCGGAAGCGCTCTGCACGATGACGACCCGCCCGAAGGTAGTATACGGGCCTGCGTAGATGACGCGTCCCGAGGAAACCGAAACCACGTTGTCACCGGTGGTTCCCTGAATAGAGACGCCGGGCAGCTTGCCGTCCATGCGCACACGCCGGCCGGGATGCGGCCAGTAACCGCTTGTATCGCCCGAGCCCATGGTCTCAGCAACCTGCGGGAAATTCTTCTCGGCGGAATCCTGTCCCCCGCGCGTTGCCGCAGTGCGCGAGGTGCTGTCGATGTCGTCCTGCAATCCTGGAACATAGAGGGTATCGCCTGCCCGCAGAATGGAGCCACTGGTTCTTCCGTTGAGCTCGAGGAGCTGGTCGACGGAGATGTCATGACGACGTGCAATTCCGTAGTAGGTGTCACCCTTTTCGACACGATAGACGGAGGGGATCACGAGCTGGACCCCCACCGCGAGATCGCGGGGATCCCGGATGTCATTTACGTCCCGCACCGCTGAGACGGGAACATTATAGCTTCGGGAGATAGCGTAGAGCGTTTCGCCCTTTTGTATGACATGAGTAACGGGATCGGCCACGACCCCGGAGGGCGCAAGGGCGAGAATGAGTGCGATGAGAAACCAGTCCCGAGTGTGCATATGCTCCTTCACGCGCGCGACTCTGTAGTCATTCTCGGCGTTGAGCCCCACAAACTGAACAGGGTGCCGCTCGGCCGCGCCGGAGAAGTTGGGGTCTGACTACATATCAGTTTAGCACGGAAGACCGCAGACGAAAACGTAGCCCGCACGAAACGAAAAAAACCCGCCGGAATGGCGGGTTTTTCTCTCTGCGCTATCTGCACGGCTTTCTCTCGGGCTGGGCGGACTTGAACCGCCGACCTCACGGTCCCGAACCGCGCGCGCTAGCCACTGCGCTACAGCCCGTTAATCTCCGCCGCAGCGGAGTCTACGGGAGCGACGGGGATTGAACCCGCGACCTCCGGCTTGACAGGCCGGCGC
>JAAAOH010000308.1 GCA_009908925.1 Spirochaetota bacterium
ACAAAGAGCTCTTCCTGCTTGAAGCTCACCGCCACCCGATCCGCCTCGAGCTGAATGCGGATGACCGCCGCGGAGAGTGTGAGGTTTTCGAGCCTCAAATGTACGAGACGCTGCAGCGTCTCCTCCCGGCGGCTCGGCTGTGCCGGGGTGATACGCTCGGTGTGCTGTGTGCCACCTTCGAACTCGAGGGTGATGAGGAGCTCCCGCACACTCTCACCCCGCTGTGTTACGCGCGTGAGCAGGTCTGCGAGAAGTCGAAAGACGGCATGCTCGAGCATGCCCGTGCTGCGAATCGGGGAGAGGGGAGAGAGCGAGGTGGTCGGCTCCTCGTCGATTGGCTCGGCCTGGAGGGGAAGATTCTCGCTGTCGGTTGCAAAGCGATAGATCGCAAGTGCCTCGGCCCCGAGGCGTTTTCGAATGTCATCGCGGGGCAGGGCGGTGAAGTCCCCCACAGTGCGCAGGCCGAGGTTCTCTGTGAGTCCGAGGATGCGCGGAGGCAAGGGGAGGAGGGAGAGCGGTGTCTCAACGACTGCCACCGCCTCCTCTTCCGGTGTCTCGAATACGCGCACCTTCTTTCGCCGCTTCGCCCAGGCAAAGGTTCCGAAGCGGGTAAAGCCGACGGCGATATTTGCATGAAACCCGTGCTCTGCAAGACGCGACTTTATCAAGTCGGCCCATTCACGGCGGGAGTCGAAGAGGGGGAGCAGCCCACGAGTGTCCATCCAGAAGATCTCGGGGTCGAAGCTGCAGTGCTCGATGTCGGGGCTGAAAACCGAGAGGATCTGCCGGACTTCATCCCGCGCGCCTTCGAGGTCCTGCTGCGAGACGATGTCCGCACGCAGCTGCGATGCGAGCGACAGGGCGGTTGCATAGCGCATGCCGCGCCGGATACCGAGGGTGGCTGCCGGCCTGTTGAGCGCTTCGATGCGCGCGAGGGGGCGGTTCGAGGCGACGACCGCTGCAGGGTGCTCGCGCCACTGAGGTCGCCTTCGAAAGAGTACCTGCAGCGAGAGCTCGGGAAGATTAACGCATGCCGGTCGGGGCATAGCAGTCCTCCCCCGAGCGCACTCCCGGTCCACCCTGCTTATCCCGGGTGATGCGAACCCGCACGTGATACCGCCCACCGGCAGTCCGCTCCCGCGACACCAACCCCCGCAGCGAGATCATCGAACCACGCAGCGGCCTGTCCCCATGCGAGATGCACAAAACCCCGACCTCCCCGTTTCGGGCCAGCCGCAGCAACCGTCCCTGGGCCGCATCGGAGATCCCTGCGCCGTCCTCGAGATCGACGATGATGAGGGCGAACGCACGCGAGCGAAGCAGATGCTCGGCGGCGCGGACCGCCTGCAGCGCATCCGTCGCGAACACGAAGTCCAGCGCCCGGAGATCGACACCCGCGGCGGCGAGATCGGGCGGATACACCACATCCTCGGTTGCCGATATCCAGGCGACCGTCTGCCCCGCAGCCTGCATGCGCGCGGTGAGCACGGCTGCGAGCGTCGTCGTAGCTACGCCGCGAAAATGGGCAAGACGCCCGGTGAGATCGATGGTGGATTTCGCGGGACGGCGTGACTGCTCGAGATCGCTCGCGCGTACGAGCCGGATGTCATTCGGGATGGGTGCCGACATGCTGCTGTTCTCCTCTATTCCTCCGGGCTATTCCTCCGGGTAGGGCCGGACGGTCGAGTCGAGATAGCGCCGCACTTCAATGACCCTGCCGAGAACGGAAAACTGTGCCGTATGTTCCGGAATGATGGGGTCGAATGCGGGATTCTCGGGGTGCAACTCGACGCGGCCCGCCCGCCGGTAGAGCCGCTTCACCGTTGCCTCGTCCTCGACGAGAGCAACCACGATTTCCCCGTGTTCAGCAGTTGCTGAACGCCGCACGACGACGATGTCGCCGTCGAGGATGGCCGCCTCCCGCATGCTCTCACCCCGCACGCGCAGGGCAAAGAGGTCTTCACGGCGAAACCGCGAGCGCACGGCAACGTACCCCTCGAGGTCCTCCGTGGCGGTGGTAAGTGCACCGGCCTGCACCCGGCCGAGCAGAGGAACGAGGGCGGCAGGCAGATTCTCCCGACCGGGGAGACGATATCCCCGTGCCTTGCCCGGTGTTTTCTCGAGCAGACCCTCGCTCACGAGCTCCTCGAGATGCTCGCGGGCGCTCTGCACGGCCTTGAATCCGAAGGCCTGCTGCACCTCGCGCACTGTAGGAGGATTTCCGGAGACGATACGATTCCGGACAAAGTGATAGATTTCAGTGCGTGTTTTTCCCGGCTCGGAATATGCCATCGCTCATACTATACCAGACAAATGTACGGTATGTCAATCCTGCTTGCTTGAAAGATCCTCGCGGTACTGCTAGTCTGTCCCCGTGACACCGGACCCTCGGCTCATTCTTGCACCCATGGCGACGCTCACCCATCCGGCTTTTCGAACCCTCGTGGATGAGTACGGTGGCTGCGACCTGTACTTCTCGGAGATGATCAGCGCAGAGGCGTTTCTCGGCGGCACACCCTTCGAGTACGCCTATCGCGATGCCCACCCCGATCCGCAGCGCCTCGTCTATCAGCTCGTCGGGCGAAGTGCCGAGGCGATTATCGAAGCCGCACGCCGACTCGCCGAGGAGCCGGTCTGCGGCATCGACGTCAACATGGGCTGCAGCGCGCCGCAGATTGCCAAACGTGGCGCCGGCGTCACCTGGATGCAGCATCGAGAGGCTGCAGCACGCCTCATAGAGCGCCTGCGAGCCGTGGCGCCCGGAAAAGCCGTCTCCGCCAAGTTTCGGCTCGGAAGCGGCGAGAATCCTGATGACCTCGTGGAGTTCGCGCGTGCCCTCGAAGCGGCCGGGGCGAGTTTCCTCACGCTCCACCCCCGCTTTCGCAGGCAGACCTACAGCCGGCCCGCACGCTGGAGCTACGTTGGCCGGCTTCGCGAAGCGCTCTCCATTCCGCTCTACGGGAGCGGTGACATCTCCGACGCCGCCTCGGTGCGCGCCCGCGTGGAAGAAAGCGGAGTGGAGGGCGTGATGATCGGACGCGCGGCTGCACAGAAGCCGTGGATTTTCGCCGAGATACGGGCGGAGCGTGCCGCAGGCGACGGCACTGCGGGCGGCGACGACACCCCCGCCGCCCGGGCCACGACCGTCTCCGGCCCCGGCGTCGCCGACGGCGCCGTCGACCTCGCGGTCGTTGCAGAGCGCTTTCACGAGCTTCTCGAGACGATGCTCCCGGAAGCCTTCTTCGTCACGCGATCACGACGATTCTACGCCTACTTTCTGAAGAACCTCGCCTTCGGCCATCGCCTTGCCGCACAGGTGCAGCATCTTGAGTCCTACGAGGAGATACGGGGGCGCGTGGCGTCATACTTCGCAGAGCATCCCGAGCACCGCGCGCTGCCGCTCGGGCCGCGTCGATCGCCGGCGGAGTTCCACTCCGAGCCCGAGCGCCGGAAGAGGCCTGTCCATGCGTGATCGTACCGCTCACCAGGTCATCGTTGCCGGAGTCATTGTCCTCACCACCTTGCTCGCCGGCACGGTCGGCTACATGCTCATCGAGGGATGGGGAGTCGTCGACGCCTTCTACATGACGGTGCTGTCGGTAAGCACGACGGGCTTTCGCGAGGTTCACCCGCTCTCGAACAGCGGCAAGCTGCTCACGGTGGCCATCATCATCGCCGGGGTGCTCTCCATCGCCTATCTTGCCGGGCGCGCCGCACAGCTGCTCATCGAGCGCTACATATTGAGGAGACGAGGAATGGACAGACAGATTCGTCGGCTGAGGAATCACTATATCGTCTGCGGATACGGACGGATGGGCCGCCACGTATGTACCGAGCTCGAGGCGGAGCGCGCCAATTACGTTGTCATAGAGAAGGACGAAGCGCTCCTCGACAGGCTGATAAGCGGCGGTGTGCTCTACGTGCAGGGCGATGCCACTAACGATGAAGCTCTGCTACGCGCGGGCATCGAGCACGCAAAAGGCCTCATTACCGTCGTTTCCTCGGATCCGGAAAACGTCTACACCACGCTCTCGGCGAAGACCCTGAACCCGAATGTGTTCGTTGTCTCGCGGGCACTGCAGGATGAGACCGAGTCGAAGCTGCGAAAGGCCGGTGCCGACCGCGTCATAAAGCCCTATGAGCACGTGGGGCAGCGCATGGCACAGCTGCTGCTGCGGCCCGGTATCGTTGAGTTCATGGACACCGTGGCGCATGAGGCAGGGAAGGACATCAAGATGGAGGAGATCATCATCAGCGACGAGTCCCAGCTCGTCGGCCACTCCCTTCTCGACTCGCCCATTCGCGACGAACTCAACATCATAATCGTCGTCATTCACAGGCAGGACGGCGAGCTCATCTACAATCCGTCGTCCATCGTGGAGCTGCAGGCGGGCGACCATATGATTGCCGTGGGTGACAGGGATAACCTGAAACGGCTCGCTGAGTTCTGCGTGTAGAAGGTCAGCCGCCTTTCTCCAGCAGCGCCCTCAGCCGTAGCGCATTTCGCGGCGCGTATCCGTGCTGATCGTTGTCGAAATAGATATACACGTCGATCCCCTCGGCGTCCCGATCCCGTGCCCACCGGGCCCAGCCCGAGAGCGTCTCATCGTCGTAACTGCCCTCGTAGGCATCTCCGGGACCGTGCAGGCGCACGTCGGTGAAATCCGTCGTGATCTCGAGAGGGGAGCGGTATCCGGCAAGCTCGTAGATACAGAAGGCCGCCCCCCGGGACCGAAGAAGCCGTGTCACCGACTCCGTCATCCAGGATTCGTCGCGGAACTCGAATACGTAACGAAACCCGGCAGGCAGAGCCTCGAGGAACGCCTCGAGGCGATCGGGATTCGCGCGCCAGCGCGGGGGAAGCTGGAAGAGGAGGGGACCGAGGCGGTCGCCGAGAGCCTTCACGTTGTCCAGGAACCGGGCCGACGCAGCGGCAGGATCTTTGAGCTTCTTCATGTGGGTGATGTAGCGACTCGCCTTGACAGAAAAAAGAAAGTCCTGCGGCACGGCACCGCGCCATGTGGCGAACTGCTCAGGGTCGGGCAGGTTGTAGAAGCTCTTGTTGAGCTCCACGGTGTCGAAGCGTTCCCGGTAATACTCGAGCCACGCGTCCGGCGCCAGGTCCTGCGGGTAGAATGTGCCGCGCCAGTGAGGGTAGTTCCAGCCCGAGGTGCCGATGCGTATCATCGCGAGTAGCTGTGAACCGCGCCCCGGGAGCGCGATATGATCTGATCGACGAGCCGGGGAGCGAGCCTGGCCAGGAGCACGAAGAGCTTCCCCTGCAGGGTCATGACGAGCTCGCGTCGCCGCCTCGCGACCACGCCGAGCACCGCGGCGGCAACTTCCGCCTGTGAGGTTTTCCAGGAGCGTCGGATGCTCATGAGCGTCCCGTCGGCGGCGTAGATCTGCTTATCGGGATCGTTTTCCGTGAAGCTTACCCACACAGAGCCGACGTGCACGCCCTGGGGCTCGAGCTCCGCCCTGAGGGATTGCGAGAGCCCGGTGAGTGCCATCTTGGCCGCGGAGTACATTGCCACGCCGGGAAAGCCGCGGACTCCGGCAAGACTGGAGATGAACACCACCGATCCCCGCGCATCGAGCAGGTGCGGGACCGCGTATCGGGTGGGTAAGGCCGCGCCGAGAATGTTCACCCGCGTGACCTCTTCTACGACCTCGGGGGCGGTATCGGCGAAGGGGCCGCGCATGGAGATGCCGGCGTTGTTCACGAGGACGTCCAAGCGTCCGCGAACGCCGGCGGCGTGCTCTATGAGGCCCCGGGCCTCCTCGGCAACCGTCACATCACAGGCGTACGCCGAAACCGCGTATCCCGCCGACGCGAGCTCCTGTCGTACTTCCTCGAGGCGCTCGCGGTTGCGGCCGTTCAGCACGACGTGGGCACCGGCGGCAGCAAAGGCCCTCGCGGTCTCCCGTCCGATGCCGCGGCTCGAGCCGGTCACTACCACCACGTGTTCGCTGAAGTCGCCGCCTGCCATTCGATTCTCCCATTATTGCCGCGGCTCGAACCGCGACTTCTCGCGAAGCTGCTCGTAGAGCTGTTTCTCCGCATCGGTCGGCTTCTCGGGCACCACGATTTTCATGACGGCATAGAGATCGCCACGGCCATGCTGCTTGCGCAGTCCCTTACCCTTGAGCCGGAAGCGTTTTCCGCTCTGCGTTCCCGGCGGAATCGTGATGGATGCGGTCCCCCCGACGATCGGGACGCTGATCTTCGCACCGAGTACGGCTTCCGCCGGGGTGATCGGAACGTCGGTCTCGAGATCCGGTCCCTTCACCCTGAACGTGGGGTGGGGTTCGATTCGCATCCTCAGATAGAGGTCACCTTTGCGGCCGCCGCCGGCTGCGGCGCCGCCCTGGCCGCTGAGGCGAAGTCGCTCGCCGTCATTTATGCCGGGCGGGATCTTTACCTCGTAGTTACGGGTGCGTGAATGCACGCGACCCGATGCGTCGGCCTCTCGCTGCTCGAGGGTGACCGTCTTCTTGCCGCCGTGGTAGGCATCCTCGAGCGGAATGCTCACCTCGGCCTCATGATCCTCGCCCTTCGCGCCCCATGTTCCGGCGCCGGTCGACCTGCCCTGGCTCTCCCTGCCGAAGCCGCCGAAGGCGTTCCCGAAGAGAGACTCGAAGAAGTCGCTGAAACCGCCGCCGCGGTCGCCGCCGAAGAAGTCGAAGCCTTCACCCCCGATGTCTCCGAAGCCGAAGGTCTGTCGGAACCCGCCGGCGCCGGCGCCGCCACGGCCGCCGGCGTCGCGGAAGGCCTCCCATCCGGGGGGCGGCCTGAAATCATCGCCCTCGTGATAGTTCGGCCCGAGTTGATCGTACTTGCGCCGCTTCTCCGGGTCCTTGAGTACCTCGTAGGCCTCGTTTATCTCCTTGAACTTTGTCTCCGCTTCTTCGGACTTGTTGACGTCGGGGTGATATTTCCGCGCAAGCTTGCGGTACGCGTCATGTATTGCATCCTGAGAAGCCGAGCGGTCCACGCCGAGCGTCTCGTAGTAGTCTTTGTATTTCACCGCCATTGCGCTGCTCCTGTCTGCGCTTAGAGTCCCGGCATCCGAAGCCCGATAAGGGTGCCGTCCCGGTAGGCGCGGAGCGCCACCGTCCCCCCGTCCTCGTTGAGCGCCGCATAGAACCCGGCCACCGAGTCCACGGCCACCCCATTCACCATCGTAACAACGTCGCCCCGTCGCACTCCGGCACGATCGGCCGGACTGTCAGAGACTACCGCGGCCGCAACCACCCCGTCCACCTCGCCGGGAATCTCACCCCGCTCACGAATGTCGTCGGTGAGCGCGACAGCCGCGATGCCCGGCCAGAGATCACCCGCACCGCCGACTTCCTCCTCGGTGCCGCGCTGCTCGAGGCGAACCGAGAGCACCTGTTCGGCGCCCTGTCGGATCACCCGAAACTCCGTTCGACGTCCCGGCGGCAGGTTGCCGACGATCCGCGTCAGCTCCTGAGAATCCGCCACCGCTCGACCGTCGACCGACACGATGTAATCGCCGGGCCTCACGCCGGCGCGAGCCGCGGGACTGTCGCGGTGCACGTTGAGGACGAGGGCGCCGTCACGTCCCTCGATGCCGAGCGACGCCGCAACGCCCGGAAGGCGTGCATCGGTCGGGTCCTCGATGCTGACACCGAGCCATCCGTACACAATGCGTCCCTCGGCTATGAAGTCGTCCACCGCCCGTCGGGCATTGTTGGCCGGAATTGCAAACCCCAGGCCGACGCTCCCGCCGCCGCGACTCGCGATCCAGGTGTTGATGCCCACAACCTCGCCGTTGAGGTTGACCAGAGCGCCGCCTGAGTTTCCGGGATTGATCGAGGCATCAGTTTGAATGTAATCCGTGAACCCGGCTATCGGCGACCCCGGCTGCGGTTCTCTTCCGAGCGCGCTGATGATACCGGCGGTGACGGTCGACTCGAATCCCAGGGGATTCCCGATGGCAAGCACCCAGTCGCCGACGTACAGCTCGTCGGAGTCCCCGAGTCGTGCTAACGGAACCTCCTCGCGGGTCGTAAAGGTGACGAGGGCAAGGTCGGTACGGGCGTCCTTGCCTACGAGATCCGCCTCGAACTCGCGACCGTCATAGAGCCGGACGACGATTTCGGTTGCGTCGCCCACCACGTGATTGTTCGTCAGCACGTAGACGTCGCGGCCGTCCTGTCGAACGATGACGCCGGATCCGAGGCCGGGCCGGCGAAACTCCTGCTCCTCGGTGTCGGGACCCGGGCCGGGGCCGAAGAAGAAGTCGAAGGGTGATCGGAAACGCGGCGTGCTGCGGCGCACGACCTCGACCGTGTTGACTTCCACGACCGTCGGCAGGACCTCCTCGGCGACCTCGCGGAAGGACATGGGCGCTGCTGCCTGCGCCCCCGGCACGCGCGGGGACGGTTCCGTCGACTGCCGCGTGCGGGCCTGCGGGGTCTGCGACCTGTCTGCTTCAGCGCCGACAGTCCGACTCTGTGGGCTTACGCCCGTCGGGCGAGCAGTGTCCACCGGCCGGCGGGCGGCCCCGGCACCGTCGACACTCAACCCGATCAGGACACCTATAGCAAGAGCAAGAACAACGCCGGCCCACCGGCCGGCTCGCGTGCGTATCATCATATCCTCCGTTTGCGAGATACAGAAATCCCGGCGTTTCCGCCGGGATAGAAGATAGTGTTCCTCAGCCCGACTTCACAGAGATTTGTTTCAGCGGCCGCCGGCCGGGTCAAACTCCCGTCATCTGCGGAGTAGCAGAAAGTGTGCCAAACTGGATGCGCGTAAGTCTCTTCAGCATAGGTGATTATTTGCAGCTTCTGTGCAGGCGCCTGCCGGCGCGTGCCACTGTGGCAACAGGGGAACACCGCCGGGAAAATGACACATCAGTGATGTGTCATTAAGAAACACAGTCGCGTGTCCCCGGCGGTGTCGGTGTATCACTTCTTGTCATCCCGGCGGTGACGTACTAAGCTTGCCCGAGCATGGAACGACTCAGGCGCTCGGTAGCTGTGGCATCCGGAAAGGGCGGCGTCGGGAAATCGACGACGGCGCTCAACCTCGCTGTTCAGTACGCAAAGAGCGGAATGCGTGTGGCGCTTGCCGACCTGGACCCGCTGTCCAATCTGACGACCATCCTCGACGTGGCGAATACCCGGTTCGACTACAGTACCGAGGAGGTCCGACGGAAAGGGCTCGATCTCTCGCGGTTCTCCTACCGGGTTTTCGACCGCCTCGATCTGCTGTTTCCGCGGCCCGCGGAGCGCAGCGAGGAGAGCATTGCGATGCGCACGCTGCTCTTCCGGCACCTGCGCCGACAGATCGAGGAGCGGTACGACATCGTGCTCCTCGATATGCCTGCGGGTATCGATCACGATGAAAACCTGGCCTTCCTGCCTCTGGTTGAGACCATCCTGGTGGTCGTTCAGCCGGAGCCGACCTCACACGTCTCGGCCGGCGGCTACATTCGAGCGGCCATCGACGTGGCGCCGCAGGCTTCCATATTGCTGTGGCACAACAAGTACAACTCGCTGCAGGAGGGGTCCTTCGACCCGCGTGCCGTTATCAGAAACTACAACCGCTATGTCGGACCGCAGCAGCGTATCGCCCGCTCGGAGGCCGCGCGGATCGTCGATATTGCCTTCGTACCCCACGATCCGTCCCTCGATCTGCTGCAGACACGCTTCTCCTTCGAGGCGACGCTCTACCACCGCATGCTCGGCATGCTCGAGATGATCGTGGAGGAGCTCACTCCGCCGATACGCACCGTCGACGGGCGTTACTCGCCCGCCCGCAACCTGCTTCGCACGCAACTCGTGCGTGACACCGCGCGCATCGATACCGGTAAGACGCTGAGGCGTCTGGAATCCTATCTCGGGGAGCTGCGGTCGAGCGGTATCGTGGGTGCCCGAGGCGGGGAAGCCCGGGGCGGGAAAGCCCGGGGCGGGACCGGCGCCGGTGATGTGGACGTTCTCACAGATGATGAACGCTCGGCGCTGCTCGAATACCTCGAGTCGCTTGCCGCCGACCGTGTGCGTGCCGCCGCGGTGCACGCACGGGATCTCATCAACACGGTGCTTGATACCTGGGGGGAAGGCGCGCGGGAGCACCAGAGCGCGCGTGGGCGCGCCCTCGAGAAGCGCATCATCGCTGCCCTCGCGGCGCTCTCTCGTGACACACGTCGTGCGAGACCGGCGCTTCGAAACGCCGGAGGCTGCCTCCTCCTCTATGTGTCGGTCCACAAACTGCTTGCCTCCGATCGGATCCGTGGGCTTCTTCGCTCCTTCGTGCCCGTGCGCCGGGATGAGCAGGGGAAGCTCGTGCGGGACCGGTACCGACAGATCCGCTCTCTTATCGAGCACGACGAGCAGTATCACCGCCGGTTCTTCGAGCTCGTGAAGCGGTTCTTTCCGATCGTGCTCGGCCAGCTGCGAAAGCTCATCGAGACACAGCACCTGAAACCACTCGTGTTGCGTTCCAAAGCCGGCGCGGTGCACCGCACGGCATACCTGAAACTGCTGACCACCTGGATGCACGACACCGCAAACAGCGGTCTGGGGATCAGCGTCGGTATGGCACACACGACGGCCGCGCGTACGATACAGGAAGGCGCGAAAGCGCTCGCGCAGAGCTTCGATTCCCCGCCACAGAGAGTTGGCGATGCGAACGATGATGGTCTATAATGAGCCCCAGCGGTCGCTGGGAGGGGATCGACTCGGATGCCACTTCAGCAGGAAATCGAGACCCAGCTAGGACATATCCGAAACTGGGGCGGCGTTTCCTTTAAGAAGAATATCCTCACCACCTTTCATCAGGTTCTCGACGACGATGAGACGCTCGTCGATCTGCTCGAGGGCTTTTATTCGGGTGACCATATTGCTGCCTCTGGCTCCGGTGCGCCGGGGATCCTCTGCATAACCGACAGGCGCGTGCTTTTCCTGCTGAACGGGGGCACCGCTACGGCAACCGACACGCTCACCTTCGACGAGATTACCGCAATCAGCGTCCGGCGCACCGATCAGAGCGCGAAGATCACCCTCCATCGTGGTGCGGGGCAGAGCGTGCTTACCTCCACCAAGCGTGGGGGCCAGGCCGACTCCTTCTTAGAGAGCGTACGCGCGGGCATCGGGGATGACCTGGTGCACGTGGAGGATCTGCGTTCCGATTCGCGCGAGGAGCCCGGGCGCAAGAGCCCTGAGAAACTCACCAATCTCAACTTCCTGCACAAGGAAGCCCAGCGCATCATTCGCGCCATAAACGAGTATAAGCAGTTCAACAACGAGCCGGCCTTCCTGCAGCAGCTCATCGACGACCTCTTTCTTGTCTCTTACCGCTGCGTGGGAAGCTCCAAGACCGTCTCCGAGGAAACGCGGCTATTCGTGCTCATGGTGCTCATGTACCTGCGGCAGCGCCTGGTAAGCGACCGCGACGTCATCGTCGACATATTCCGCTACGACGCCCTGCCGCTGCACCAGCGTCGCAGCATCCTCGAGTACTGGGACCTGTTTCACAACGAAATCAAGAAAATGAAGGGCGTGCCGAACACCCGCTCGCTGAAGTCGCTTTCATATTTGAAGTCATACGACAAGCGTGAGGACAGCTCCCACTTCGACAAGCTGGCCGCGGTGTTCTTCAGTTTCGCTCAGGTGGCGATCAAGGCCGACGGTACGGTAAGCGAGGCGGAGTCGCGGCAGCTCAAGAGCATCCGCAAGCTCATCTACGGTGAGCAGGCGGATGGTAGCACGGCGGCGGACGGAGAGGCTGCGGCGAAGCAGGCTGTGACCGTCTCCGAGGAGCAGGCCGAGAGTCTCGAGGAGGTGATGGAGAAGATCAACAACCTCATCGGGATGAAGAAGGTGAAGGGGCAGATAGAGACCTTTGTGAATCTCATCAAGGTTCACAAGGAGCGAGAGCGCCGCGGGCTGCCGGTCACTCCCTTCTCCAAGCACGCGGTGTTCTACGGTCCGCCCGGCACCGGAAAGACCACGATCGCCCGCTATCTCGGGAAGGTCTACAAGTCGCTCGGGCTCCTCGAGCAGGGGCACATGGTGGAAACCGACCGGGCGGGGCTCGTCGCGGGCTATGTGGGGCAGACCGCAATTCAGGTGGACGAGGTGGTGCAGCAGGCCCTCGATGGCGTGCTCTTCATAGATGAGGCCTATACGCTGAGCCCGCGTTCGGCAGGATCTGATTTCGGGCAGGAGGCCATCGACACCCTGCTCAAACGCATGGAGGACTACCGCGACCGCCTCGTGGTCATCGTTGCCGGGTATCCGGACGAGATGCAGGATTTCATCAGCAGCAATCCCGGGCTCGAGTCGCGCTTCAGCCGCTACTTCTACTTCGATCACTACGCGCCCCAGGAGCTGCTGCAGATTTTTAACATTTTTGCAGAAAACTCTTCATTCACCCTTACCCAGGGTGCAAAACGGGAGCTTCTGCGGCTCATCACCCATTTTTATCGACGCCGGGACAAGGGCTTCGGCAACGGGCGGTTCGTTCGAAATCTCTTCGAGCGCATCGTGGAAAAACAGGCGAACCGTATTTCGAGTGTGACTCCGCTGACCGATAAAATACTATGTTCGATTACCAAGCACGATATTCCGCGGATGGAGGAGTTTGACCACTAATCATGAGCATCCGCTTTAAGATCGTCTCCGTCGTGCTTCCGCTGCTCGTCGCAACGTTGATTCTTGCCGGCGCGTCTTCATATTTCGTTGCCACCAACGGCATAACGCGGATCGCACGCGACTTTCTTCAGTTCAAAGCCGAGGAGCTCGAGTCCTATGCCGAGGGGCAGTGGCTGATCCTCGAGGAGAACAACCTCACCGCTCGACAGGAGATGGTGGAGGCGACGAAAGTTGGCGTCCAGAGTTTTGCCGGTGGGCTCATCCGAAGTGAGACCGAGCTCATCTTCGCGGTCGACGACTCAGGCGAGGTGCAGATGGCAACCGGCGAAGTGCCGCTGACCGAGGAGGAGCGCGCTTCACTCCTGGAAATGGATGTGGCGACGACGGGAGAGCTCTCGACCCTCAGCATCGGCGGGACGCAGCGGGTCGCGCAGGGGTTCTCCTTCGAGCCTTACGGCTGGCGCGTCTTCCTCACCGAGGCGCGGGACACCTTTTTCCGGGATGTCGATCGTATAACCACGCAGACCATCTACATCGTGGCCGGCGCCAGTCTCCTCTCGGTGCTTCTCCTGCTGCTGTTCGCGCAGCAGCTCACACGCCCGCTCGTGAAAGTGCGAAACACCATGCGGGAGATCATAACTTCCAACGATCTCTCCGAGCGTGTCGCAGTGGAGTACCGTGATGAGACCGGCGAGCTCGCCCACACCTTCAACGTCATGGTCGGAGAGCTCGAGAAGGCCTACAACCAGATCAAGGGCTATGCCTTCCAGGCCGTGCTGGCTCAGAAGAAAGAGGCGAAGATACGCAACATTTTCCAGCGCTACGTGCCGCAGGAGGTCATTGACCGTTTTTTCGAGAATCCCGAATCTATGCTGGTCGGAGACAATCGCGTGGTCTCGGTTCTGTTTTCGGACATTCGCAGCTTCACGAGCATTTCCGAAGGCATGATGCCGGACGACCTCGTAAACTCCCTCAACGCCTACTTCTCGGTCATGGTCGATATCATCATGAACCACAACGGCGTGGTGGACAAATACATCGGTGACGCGATCATGGCATTCTTCGGCGCGCCGGTGAAACGTGAGGATGATGCGGTACAGTCGGTCATGGCCGGAATCGAGATGAGCGAGTCCCTCGACGATTTCAACCGGAAGCAGGTTGGGGCGGGAAAACCGGAGTTTCACATCGGCATCGGCATCAACTACGGTATCGTTACCGTGGGAAACATCGGAACCGAGCGGAAGATGGACTATACGGTGATCGGCGACATGGTGAACCTCGCCTCACGCCTCGAGGGGCTGACCAAGACCTACAAGCAGGAGCTCATCATATCCGAGAGTCTGCAGAGAAAGGTGAAGGACCATGTTCCGTGCCGTCTTATTGATCGTGTAGCGGTCAAGGGCAAGAAGACCGGTACGGACATCTTCACCGCAAAGAGATCGCTCACCACCGGCGAGCAACAGGCCTGGAAGATTCACCACCAGGGCGTCCGGTTGTACTTTGATCGGCAGTTCGGCAAAGCCGAGGAGGCGTTCCGCGAGGTGCTGCGGGTTCTCCCCGGCGACTATATCGCCGAAATGATGGCTGATCGGTGCTCGCGCTACCGCAGCGCCCCGCCGCCGGAGAATTGGACAGGTATCGAGGTGATGACGTCAAAGTGAGAGGTTCAGCGGTCGTCTCCAGCCGAACTCCGTCTCTGTTCAGGGTGCTGCTCGTCGCAGCACTCCTGTTTGGTGCGTCCGGGCATTGTACGCCTCGGCTTGAGGCGCAGACGGCGGGGACGACGACCGATGAGACGCAGACCGCAGGGACAGCGAGAGAGGGTGCGCAGCCGGCGTTCTCCGGGGTGCGAATCTATGTTGTGCCTCTTCTGCAGGTGGGACCGGCACCGGACCTCTCGGCCATCGGCCAGGACCTCACGGAGCTGCTCAGTCAGAGCCTGTACACGGAGTTCTCCGACGCCGGCTTCGAAATCGTCGTGGGCAATCCGATCCCGGCGTCGGAACAAACCACCGCGCCCGGCAGCATCGCGTCCGCAGTTGTGGAGGCGGCACGGGCGGCGGAGGCGGATTTTGCGGCATTCGGGTTCGCCGGCTTTCCCTCCGGCAGGGTTACCGTGAATGTGCGCGTCTACGACACCGGCTCGGGGGCGCTCGTGTCCGCGGCTGCGGGCTTCGGCCGTAGCGACCTCGCAGTGTTCAACGTCACGCGGCGCTTGTTTCAGGACCTCCGACCGGGCCTCACGCGTGCGGTGAACAGCGGTGCCGATGCCCAGGTAGTCGATGTCGCCGGTGACCAACCGGTATCGAATCCACTGCTGCTCTCCTCTCCCCAGGAGGGGATGCACGTCTACCTCGGAGAGAACCTTCGGGTCGGACGGGTAACCGACGGGACGGTCCGTCTCCCGTACCTCCCGTTCCGTCCCGGCGACACCGTTGAGGTGCGCAAGCGCAAATCCGGGTACTACGAGGACCGGGAGAGAATCCTGGTGCGCTCCGGAGACACCGAGATACCATTGAGGCCGATGGAGCCGGAGACGAGATTTGCGACCACCCTGACCTACACGACCGGGCAACTGATGGGGCTCGGCGTCGGGGTGCGCGGCTACCTGCGTCCCGACTGGAGCTTCATAGCGGCGGAAACCTACGGTTACGCGCAGAGCACGAACCCCGGCGCGACGCCCGTCGCGTATCATCAGGATTTCCGCCTGCTTCTCGGGCGCTATCTTGCATTCCCCCGCACCTCGGTGTTCCGGATGGGAGCCCAGACCGGGGTCGGTACCAGTCTGACCTTTTTCTCGTCACCGGATACGGAGACGTATCGCGACACCTATCTGGAGCTCTTCGCCCTGTGGTTGGAGGTGAACTTCACGGACGTCGCGTTCTTTTTGAGCAGCGCGGCGCGGTGGTCTGTGGGGCGTGAGAACGGTCTGCTGGAACCGGGAATGCTCGACGCGGGGGATTTCGGGCCGTTTCTGACTCTCGGGACGCTGGTGAAGTGGCAGAGGTAAGGCGGCTGAAGTGATGTCGACACAGGTGATGCGCGGAAAGCTTACACTTCTCACCGCCGTGGGGATCGTCCTGCTGACGGTCGCGGCGCCGCGGCTGGATGCTCAGGAGGCAGCGCGCCGCATTGCTGTGTTCTTCGAGGTCGGTGAGGACATCACCGAGGATGCCGCACGGACGCGCTTTCTCTACGAGTCTCTGCTGGTGGCCCTGCATCGCGAGAATCCGAACACGGAGTTTCTCACCCCTGCAGCGCTTTCCGTAACCGATGCGCAGCGTACTGTCAGTGCTCGGGACGGCCGCGCGGACGCGTGGATCGTGGTCTCCGTAGAGCGTGTCGGTGACGGGAACCGCTACGGCGTGAGCGTGCGCTCGGTCTTCCTGTACACCGGCGAAACGGTACTTGATCTGTTCTACGAGGCGCCGGCCACGGAAAGCGAGAGAAGCCTCGCGTTGCGCCTGTGGAACCGCGGCGCCCGGGCCGTGGCGGAGGCATACTCTACGGTCTCCGCCGAGTCGACGGTCATCATCCACGGTGCTGTGGGTAGCGAGATTGTGGGGCTGACCGGTACCCCGATTCGCCTGCAGTCACAGGAGTTGCGGGTCGTCCTCGAGCAACCGCGCGTGTACGAGTTCGAGACGCAGTCCGACCTCCACTACCCTCAGCGCGTGGACTTCTTTCTCGGCGGCAGGGAGACGGAGATCCTCCTCAACCAGGACGAGCGCTCTCGGTTCCTGCTGAGTGCCTACGGGCAGGAGTTTGCCTACCTCGGGCTCGACCTCTCCTACATGATCGCCCCGCCGTACGCCTTTCTGCGCGGAGGCTTCTACACCTACGGTTTCGGCATCGTGCCCTTCGTCGACAGCGAAGCGAATGAGAACGAGGAGGGAGATGCGCAACTGCGTGTCTCGCGGCCGCTGACGAACTTCCGCATACTGTTCGGCACGTACTGGAACAGACCTCACGGAGCGCTCCGCGCCTACACCGCCGCCGGCCCTCTGGTCAGGGTCATGACCTCTTCCGGGTTCACGGGGCTCGAGCCGATCGCGCCGTGGGGTCTCGAGTTCGTGAACGGGGTGGAGTTTTTCCCCGAGCGGAAGCTGCGGCTGTTCCTCGAGCATACGCCGACTGTGGCCTTCGCTGCCGAGCGCGATTTCCTCAGGGCTCAGTTTTTCGACTCCTCGGGTCCCGAGCCCATCTTCTTTGATGATGACGCCGGCTACCTGGATCTGCTTTCGGCGCGCATGGGGGTGCGGGTTCAATGGTAGCGCGCAGCGCGGCAGGCGCCGCTGCAGCCGCCGTTGCTGCGGCGCTGACGGTTCTTGCGTTGCTGTTGGCCGGGTGCAGGATGCCCTTATTCGACGAAGACCTCTCCCTTGCCGTGCACACGATGTCTCAGCTCGATCACGCCTACACGATCGGTCCGGTGGAGGTCTGCGACCTCGACCCCGAGTCGCAGTTTCTGTTCATACCGGGAAAGTTCCAGAATACCTCGCTGACGGGAAAAGTGATCGATGACGGTATGGTGGTTGAGACTCGCCGAGAGGAAACCGTCTACGTGCACGTTACCGAAGCTCCGGGCGAGGACTACTACGTGATAGAGGAGAACGCCAACAATCCGCTGTGGCGCTTCTATCCCCGGCCTCCGGGGGATCCGGGCGACGTGTTCAGCCGGTATGTGGAGACGGTGGTTGAGACGAGTGGTAGTGGGAACATCTATATTCTGGGCGTCTATCCTGACCGGCGGTTCAGCGGGGACAGCATCTTCACCGACCAGTACGAGGCCGCCACTGCGGACTTCAATACTGGGGGCACATACCCCTTCGCGTACGACACCGGCGGATGGTTCGGCGCCAACGAGGCGTATATCGGGGCCGGCGTGTATCCTGCGCCGACTGCGGCCGATGATCTGTTCCTGATGCTCACCTACGATGACACGGCCGGGGAGTTCTATGAGTACGCAGAGCCCGTTAGCCAGGACGGATTGGTTAATATTCCCGCGCAGTTCAATACCGTACCGATCGGCTCAGTGGAGCCGCCCGAGACCGTCTTCTACTACCACCACCCCCCGTCGGGGCGCAGCTACATGAGCTACGCCGCGGGCAGCAGTTTCAAGAACTGGGTCTTCGACGCGCCGGCAGGTGCTACGGAGTTCACCCCGCTGGATGTCTCCGGGCGTATCGCCCGGGTGCTTTCCACTGGCGAGCTTCTGGTGAGGCGCAAGCGAACCATGAGCCTGTACGGTCCGACCGGAGAGGGCCGAGGCTCATTTCCAGTCGGGGATCTGCGGCTTGCGTTCGAGTACTACAACGGCGACAAGTCGCGCCACGAGACCGTGTTCACCTACATCTACTTCGAAAACCGGGAAACCGGCGACTGCGATACGACCGCCTACGCGCGGGTCTACACCATTCCGACGTCAAAGCTCCACACACTCGACTGAGCCGGCTCCCCGGTCGCTGCCGGCCGCTGCCTCCACGTCAACTGCTCTCGCGGATCAGAACCTCGAGCTCGTCGAGAAAGGCGGTCATGTTGGGATCGTTCGTATTCTGTCTCTGCTCGGCAAGGTATGCGAGCTTGCGAGCTGTCGTCGCGTAGGCGGAAAGCTCGTAGACGATATCAACGGTGTCGAGGAGGGCCGTTTCGCGGCCTGCTTCCTCGAACGCGCGGTCGTAGGCCTTGATTCGATCCCGAAGCCCGGGGAGCGCCTCGCGAACGGGCCTCGAGGCGAGGAACGAGTCGAAGAGAAGCTTCGTCTGAAGCCGGGCGGCGTCCGTTCCTGAGTCGAGGATATCATCTTCCCGGTTCGCGTAGGCGAGATAGGAGCGGCGAAGCGACTCGTAGTCTTCCTCCACTTCGCGGAGTTGCTCGATCTCGTCTGCGAGCTCGGGAGTGAGCGCGGGTTCCGCCTCCGCCTCCTGGGGCTGCTCCTCTTCGAGAGCTTCAGCGGTGCTGAGCGCTGCGTCGAGCTCCTCTCCGGTCTCGTCGAGCTCTGTGCGAAGCTCCTCCACGCGGGTCTGTAGCTCGGCATTGCGCGTGCGCAACGAGACCAGCTGCTCCTGCCGCTCACCGGAGCCCGCTTCGAGCTCCTGATTCTCGGTCTCGAGCTCTGCGATATCGGTCTGCAGCCCGTCGATTCGATTCTGAAGCTCGCCGGTTGCCTGCGCCACGGTGGAGCGGACGGCGCCGGGGAGCTGTGTCATCTGACGGCTGCGCGGATACTGGGCCGCCAACTGGAGATAGGTGTTGACGGCCGCCTGGTAGTTCCCGGCTTCCCGCGCCTGCTCGGCGGCGGCGAAGAGCGGGGCTGCGGCCTGCGTCTGTTGTTCGGTGGTTTGAGCGGTTGCGATAGACACCGCCGACTCTCGAATCTGGGAGATAACCTCCTCGGCGGGAGCGGCGTCCTGGGGGAGCAGGGCGATGGCCTCACGGTAGGAGGCGAGGGCTGCGCCATAGTCGGCCGCCGCGAAAGAAGCGCCGGCTTCGGAGATGGCTGCCTCCGCTGCCTCTGAACGATCAATCTGCCGGTCACGCAGATCGGCTATCACGTCACGTTGTCGGGAGACGAAGTACTGGTGACCCTCGGCTACCGCGGGAATGAGGTTGAGTGCCTCGTTGTACAGAGCTTCCGCCTGTTCAACATTGCCCGCCTCGAAGGCGGCATTGCCCTCGTTCACAAGGCGCGTGGCCTCCTGAACGGTGCGCGATTGGGCGATCAGAGCGTCGGTATCGGTCGAGCGGGCGGTGCGCTGCTCCTCCACGAGCTGTTCGAGGGAGGAGAGGATAAAGAGTTCGGCCTCGCGACGCTGCGCGACCGCCGGCAGCGCTGCGACGGAGTCTTCGGAGAGATAGCCGCGAAGCTGCTCAATCGTGCCGAGAGCCTCGCCGTAGTCATTACCACGAATCTCGTTTCGGATCTCGTTGTAGTAGCCAACGATCTGATTGGCCGCCTGCTGTTCCCGCTCGCGGCGATCGGAGAGTGCACTGAGCTCCGCCTGGGCGTCGGTCAGCTGCTCCTGCGAAGCGCTGAGCTGCTGCTCGAACTCGCTGCGCAACTCCGCCTCGCGCTCGCGTGCCTCGTCGAGGATCTGCGCCCGCTCCTCTTCGAGCTGCTGCAACTCGCCCCGGAACTCCGACTGCAGCTCGGCAAGGGTCTCGTCGAGCTCGGCCCGTTCCGCTTCCGCCTCTGCTCGAAGCTCGGCGAGCTCGGCCTCGATTTCGGCGTTGCCTTCTGCCTCGAGAACCGCGATGCGCTCCTCGATGGTGGTCTCTGCAGCCCCTTCGTTCTCGAGTCGGCTGCGCTCTGCGGCAAGTTCGGCCTCGAGCTCGGAACGCAGTTCCGCCTCGCGCAGGGCCAGCTCCTCCTCGAGGTTTGTCTCGAGCGCCGCGCGCCGTGCCTCGATGTCGCCGAGCCGCTGCTGTATGTCGGCGATCTCCTGCTCTTTCTGTTCGAGCTCGGCCTGCGCCTGCTCCTGTATGCGACGGATCAGCTCCGCCTGCGCGCTCGCCCCCTCGCGCTGCGCCTCTATGCGGGCCTGCTCCTCCTGCTGGAAGTAGGTATACAGTCCGAACAGTCCGCCTGCGACGATGGCCGCCATGGCGAGGTTGACGATGAGTGGGAAGACGAACCCCCGGCGTGTCGCGCGGGACAGGGTCAGCGCGTCGGTTGAGAGCCCTGCACGGCTGTCGGACGTCATGCGGTCGATTTCAGCGAGGATTTCGCTCCTATCTTCCGCGGAAATTCCGGAGTCGTCGGCCTGGAGGAGGTCGCTCGGTTTTACGTTGTCTTCGACGAGTAGTCGTTTGCGGTACGTGCTACCGCGCTTTAGAAGTCCGGACATATCGTGTGCACTCGTACTCTACCGCATTTTGGAGCTTATGCAACATCTTGATTATCGGTCAAGTTGGCCATAAACTCGTAGTCATGCAACGAACGGTTTTGGCGATGCTCGAGCAGGCAGCGGAGGATTTCCCCGAGACGCCCTACGTGTGGCAGAAGATAGATGACGGGTGGAGCTCCATGACCTTTCGTGAGGTTCGCGACGCAACCCGGGCGCTTGCCACCGGACTGCTATCCATAGGGATCGGGCGGGACGACAAGGTCACCATCCTCGCCGAGGGGCGTCAGGAATGGGTCATCGGCGAGCTCGCCGTGCTGCACGCCGGCGGCGTTTCGGTGCCACTCTCCATAAAGCTGCTTCCTGACGAGATCCCGTTTCGCGTGAACCATTCCGAGAGCAAGCTGGTCATTCTTTCGACGAATACTGCGTCCAGAATCACGGAAGTCTTCGGTGACTTCGAGAACGAGGTGATGGTGCTCTGCCTCGACGATGACAGCGACACGCTCGGGCGTATCGAGGAGGCCACCGGACTGAAACGAGGCGAGTGGCTCTTTTCCTATCCGGAGTTGCTCGAGCGGGGACGCCGGGAGCTCGGTGTCCGGGAGACGGAGCTTTCCGCGCTTGCAAAGGAGATCTCCGAAGAGGACGTCGTTACGATTTCCTATACCTCCGGTACGACCGGTAACCCCAAGGGAATCATGCTGACGCACAAGAACTACTACGTGAATGTGCATGATTCGGTGAACCTCCATCAGGTACCCCACGGTGGCTATTCGACGCTTCTGATTCTTCCCTGCGACCATTCCTTTGCGCACACCGTCGGTCTGTACGCCGCGCTTCCCCGGGGCATACAGATCTATTTCGTGGACGCCAGGGGCGGGGGAATGGCGACGATCCGGAATATCCCGACCAATCTGAAGGAAACCGAGCCGGTGTTTCTGCTCACGGTACCTGCGCTGACGGGAAACTTCATGAAAAAGATCAAGGAGGGTATTGCTGCACAGGGTGGGGTGGCAAAAAAGCTCTTCGACGCGGGGCTCGCCGCCGGAATTGCCTACTACGGTGACGTACACAATAAGCCGCCGTTTTTCACGCGATTGAAGAACTACCTGCCCTACAAGCTCGCCGATGCGGTCGTCTTCAGCAAGGTGCGGCAGACGTTTGGACGAAACATTCAGTTCTGCGTGGGCGGGGGAGCACTTCTCGACCGCAAGCAGCAGGAGTTCTTCAAGGCCATCGGCGTGCCGGTTTACCAGGGCTACGGGCTCACGGAGGCAGCCCCGGTAATCTCCTCGAACACGCCGTACGCACACAAGATCGGAAGCTCGGGCAGAGTCGCGGCCTCCGTTGACTGCCGGATACTTGCCGAGGACGGCAGCGAGTGCGCGGTCGGGGAAGTCGGGCAGATCGCGATCCGCGGCGAGAACGTGATGAAGGGCTACTTCAAGAACGAGTCCGCCACCGCCGAAACCCTTCGGGACGGCATGCTCCTCACCGGTGATCGGGGCTATTTTGATGAGGACCACTACCTGTATGTCGTCGGCCGCGAGAAGGCGCTGCTCATCTCGCCCGACGGCGAGAAGTACTCGCCGGAGGAAATCGAAGAGGCCATTGTCAACGGCTCCGAGCTTGTCCACCAGGCCCTCGTCTACAACGACCACAACCGCTACACCGGCGCGCTCATAACTCTCGACGATGAAAAGGTGCGGGCGCGTATCGCTGAGCGTGGTATTGCCGACGCAGATGCCCTGCTTGATGAGCTTCGGGCGGACCTCTATCGCTTCGAGGAAGACCCGGCCTACCGGCGGAAGTTCCCATCGCAATGGATCCCATCCACCTTCCAGGTCCTCGAGGAACAATTCACCGAGGAGAACAAGATGATCAACTCGAGCATGAAGATGGTCCGGTTCAAGGTTGTGGAGGCGCACACAGACCGAATCGATGCGATGTATGCCGAGGACGGTCAGGACCATCGCAACGAACGCAACCGGCAGGCGGTACGATCCCTGTTTTCGCTCTGAGGCTGTGTCGAACGGCCCCCAATGCTTCCCTTTCCCTGAAGCGCACTCCTATACTTTATAGGGAAGGGAGGCATTCCACATGAAATTGACGGCACAGCAGGCACGGCGCCACGTTGACCCCTCCGACTTGAGTATCGAGTCCACACGGGAAGCGGACCGAATCAGCGAGATCATCGGTCAGGACCGGGCGCTCAAGGCGCTTCAATTCGGTCTACAGGTGGACGGAAAGGGATACAATATCTACGTTTCCGGCCCGCCGGGCATCGGGAAGATGACCTCGGTGGAGTCGTATCTCGAGCGGGTTGCCGCGGAGCGGGACACACCGCGCGATTGGTGCTTCGTCTACAATCTGCAGGATCCCTATCAGCCTCGTGCAGTCGGCTTGCCCTCCGGCAAGGGAAACGAGTTCAAGTCCGACATGCAGCACTTGCGGGAGGTCGTCGAGCGCGATATTCCGGGTGTCTTCCAGGGTGAGGAGTACAGCCGGCACCGCGAGGAGGCGCTCAGCGATGTGCAGGAGCGCGGCCAGGAAATCTCGCGCAAGATTCAGGAAACGGCGCAGGAAAAGGGCTTCGTGCTGCAGTCGACCGTAATGGGTACTGCCGCCGTCCCGGTCAAAGACGGACAGCCGCTGCGCGATGAGGACCTTCAGCAACTGCCACAGGGGGAGCGCGAAGAGATCGAGCGGAAGCGACAGGGGCTCCAAAAGGAAATTCGCAACCTCCAGAAAGACTACCGCCGCCTCGACCGGGAGGCCCGCGAAAAGGTGAACGAACTCGACCGGCAGGTCGTGCAGAACCGCATAGAGGGGCCGTTCGAGGACCTTCGAGAGAAGTACGAGGGCAGCGAGACGGTCTGCGCGTACCTCGACGAGATGCAACAGGACATCCTCGACAATGTCGAAACCCTCAAAGAGTCGGCCGGGCAGCAGGAACAGCAGGGACAGATGAACCCGCAGGTCAAGCGCCAGCTCGAGGCGATGCGGGAACAGTTCTTCAAGAAATACGACGTCAACGTCATCGTGGATCACAGCAGGCGATCGGGGGCCCCTGTGGTTGTGGAGCTGAACCCCAACTACAACAACCTCGTCGGTCGGATCGAGAAAGAGATGCAGATGGGGGCGCTGAACACCGACTTCACCCTGATCAAGCCGGGTGCGCTGCTGCAGGCGAACGGCGGCTTTCTGGTACTCCCGGTTGAGGATGTCCTTCGAAACGTCTACAGCTGGGATGCGCTCAAGCGTGCGCTGCGCAGCGGGGAGCTTCGGATCGAGGAGGGGCAGGAGCAGCTCGGCCTGATGTCGATTAAAACGCTACGCCCCCAGCCGATCCCTTTGAATCTCAAAGTGATCCTCATCGGCAAACCGATGATCTATTACCTGCTGCAGAAGTACGATGACGATTTCCAGGAGCTCTTCCGGGTAAAGGCGGACTACGACGTGACGATGGACGCCGGCGATGAGAATACCGGTAACTTCATCGGGTTCATCTCGCACTACTGCGAGCGCGAGGGGCTGCTTCATTTCAGCCGGGAGGGTGCAGCCAAGATGCTCGAGTATGCGGCCCGCCGTGCGGACCACAAGGAAAAACTCTCCACCGAGTTCGGCAACATATCCGACGTCCTCCGGGAAGCGAGCTTCTGGGCGGCAGACGCCGGCGCGCAGAAGGTCGATGCCGAGCACGTGAACCGCGCGCTCGAGGAGAAGGTATATCGCTCGAATCTCATCAAGATGAAGATCCAGGAACTCATCGACGAGGGAACGCTCCTCATCGACACGGCCGACTCACAGGTCGGACAGGTAAACGGACTGGCGGTCGTCAGTCTCGGTGATTACAGCTTCGGGCGTCCGAACCGGATCACCGCCACCGCGGCTCCCGGTCGCAGCGGTGTCGTCGACATAGAGCGTGAGGCAAAGCTCGGCGGGCCGGTACACAGCAAGGGCGTGCTGATCCTCACCGGCTATCTTTCCAACACCTTCAGCCGCACGGAGTCCATGAGCATGTCCGGACGAGTCGTGTTCGAACAGAGCTACCAGGGCGTTGAGGGCGACAGCGCCTCGAGCGCGGAGCTCTACGCTCTGCTCTCGGCTCTTTCCGGCGCTCCGATTTCCCAGAGCATCGCCGTGACGGGATCGGTCAACCAGCACGGAGAGATCCAGGCGGTCGGGGGCATAAACGAGAAGATCGAGGGATTCTTCGACGTGTGCAGCCTGCGAGGCCTTGATGGATCCCAGGGCGTGATAATTCCGCGGAGCAATGAGCAGAATCTCATGCTCCGCGAAGATGTGGTTGAGGCCATCGACCGCGGCGACTTCAACGTCTGGGCGGTGTCGACGGTGGCGGAGGGAATCGAGCAGCTTACCGGCTGGACCGCCGGTGAGTATGACGAGAGCTCGGGGGAGTACCCCGAAGGAAGCGTCTTCGCCAACGCGCGCCGGACATTCGCGAGCTTTGCAGAGACGCTGCAGAAGCGCGGGAACAACAGCGACAGGCAGGGCCGGGAGAACGCGCGTCCGACCGAGCAGGAGGAAGAGGAGGAGGGCCGCGGCGAGGAGTAGGCCCGCCGACCCGCGTCACGCAGCTCCAGCTAACCGGCGAAGATCACCCCGAGCACGCTGTCCACGGCCGTGAGGTGCGTGCGCACACGAGCGGCCTGGTCTGCGCTGAGTCCGTAGGTCTTGCCGCGACGGACGATGTGCTCGAGCACTCCCATGAGGTCGTCGACCGCTCGCCCGAGCTGCAGATCGTTATCCATGTTCAGCGTGAACTGTCGCGGTATTTCCTCGATGATCCGGTCGCTGCGGTTGGACTCGGACTCCGGGCGCGCGGCGCGGGCGGTGGCGGCCCTGATGGGTGAGGTGGTGCGGGTTGCGAGGTCGCGGAGTTTCTCGAGCGTCGCGCTGCGCTCCTCGAGGCGTTTGTCGGTCATGTTCAGGCGTTTGCGGTAGTGTCCGTAGATCAACGCAAATCGGACGGACTCAGGGCTGTAGCCTCGCTCGAAGAGGTCGGTGGGATAGATGACGTTTCCTGTGGACTTGGACATCTTGCGCCCCTCGAGCAGCAGATGCTCGCCGTGCATCCAGTAGTGGCAGAACTCCGTTCCCGTCACACCCTCCATGACGGCGCGATTATAGTCGTGATGCCGGTACACGTTATCAATGCCCCCGCAGTGGATGTCGATCTCGTAGCCCAGCACGCGTGAGATCATCGCCGGGTCCTGAACGTTCCACGCCGGTCGGCCCCGGCCGAGGCGCGTGTTCCAGGAGAACCCGTCGTCATCGAGGTTGCCGTGCCACAGGATGAAATCGCCGAGGTTCCAGCGCAGCCCCTCGTAGGTATCGCGCGAGAATCGGTAGCGTCGTTTGGGCCACCGGCTCATATCGAGCCCGAACACCTCACCGAAGCCCTCGAAGGTGAGCGGATCGTAATAGACGTTCCCGTCGTGGTGATAGGCGTGGCCCCGTTCGACGAGGGTCTCTATGATGCCGACGGCCTCCTCGACCGACGTGGTGGCGCGGGGTATCTCGCCCTCGGGGAGCTTGATGCCGAGCTTGCGCGCGGAATCGAGGAACTCGTCTATGACAGGTTGGGTGAGCTCGGTTAGTGTCTCACCGTGCTCTCTGGCCTCTTCAATCGCCTTGTCTTCGACATCGGTGAAGTTGATGCCCCGCTGCACGTCATATCCCCGGTACTCGAGGTAGCGCTGCAGCACATCTTCGAAGAGGAAGGTGCGATAGTTTCCCAGGTGCTGCCGTCGATAGACCGACGGCCCGCAGGTGAACAGGCGGACCGTGTCTGGAGTCCGCGGGACGAAGGCTTCGCGTCGCCTGGTGAATGTGTTGTGAAAAGTCAGGGTACTGGTCTGCGGCATCTATCCAATTCCTTTGTTCTGTGTCGTTGCTCTCTACAACGTCGCCAATCGGAACGGCTGTGGCAACAGATCGTTCACGAAACGCCGCCTGCATAGTAGCTTTTCACCAGGGAGGATGCATATGATTCTCGCAGCAGCCGTAGGTGATGTGGTCGGCTCCATCTACGAGGGACGCCCTACCAAGAGCACGGACTTCGCCCTCGTGGACGCCCGGGCCCGCTTCACCGACGACACGGTGCTTACGATGGCGACCGCCGAGGCCGTCCTTTCGGACGGCGACTACGCAGAGATGTATCGGCACTTTGCGCGTCGGTACCCTCATGCCGGTTACGGCGGCAATTTCCGAAGATGGTTTGTCTCCGACGCCGCCGGACCCTACGACAGCTTCGGGAATGGCTCGGCGATGCGCGTCAGCCCGGTAGGTTGGGCTTTCGATACGACCGAGAAGGTGCTCGAGCAGGCCGAGCGGAGCGCCGCGTGTACGCATAATCACCCCGAAGGCATCAAGGGGGCGCAGGCGACCGCTCTCGCCATCTTCCGCGCCCGAAACGGCACCGCCGTCGAGGACATCGCCTCCGAGCTTACCGAACGCTTCGGCTACGATCTCTCCCGCAGCGCGAAGGAAATTCGACCGGGCTACTCCTTCGACGTCACCTGTCAGGGCTCGGTGCCGGAAGCCATCATCGCATTTCTCGAAGGGCGCACCGTGGAGGACGCGGTGAAAATCGCTGTGTCCCTCGGCGGCGACAGCGATACCCAGGCCTGCATCGGCGGGGGCATCGCCCAGGCGCATGATCCGCGCATTCCCGCCGAGCTCGAGAAGCATGTCCGGGAGCGGATGCCGGCGGACCTGCTCGACATCAATGACCGATTTTGTGATCGGTTCTGCCGGACTTGACCCCGGCGGCGTCAGTGTCGAAATTGGGGATCGAATGAGATTTCAGGAAATACAAGACGAAACACTGAATCAGCACCTCGACGAGATAAGCCGGGACGGCATGGACGTATTCCTTCTGAACGAGGGGTCGGTACGCGGGGCAGTGCTCAACGGCACGCAACTGATAAACCAGATGCGCGCCAATCATGACCTCGGCGTGCTCGAGACGCTGCTGCTCGGCCATTCATATTTGGCTGCGGGGCTTCTTACCTCGCAGATGAAGAGCCAGGACCGCATGTCGCTCTCCTTTCAGGGCGACGGTCCTGTCGGTGGCATCACCGTAGAGTCCAATGTACATGGAGAGGTGCGCGGCTACCTGAGAAACGATTCCATCGAGCTGGATGAACCGTTGGAGAGCTTCGATACCGGTCCCTTCATCGGGGGCGGCTTCCTCTCGGTGACGCGCTTCCCGCAGGGGGCGTACGTGCCCTACACCGGCCAGGTGGAGCTCGAGTACCGGAGTATCGCCAAAGACCTGGCCAACTATTTCCTGCGCTCGGAGCAGACGCCCACGGCATTCAATCTGAGTATACAGTTCGACGAGGACGGCAGGGCGAAGGGTGCCGGGGGGTTGCTGGTGCAGGCCATGCCGAGCGCCACAGACGACACCAGGATCGAGCTCGAAGAGATCATAAAAGACCTTCCGTCGCTCGGACAGCTCTTCGCATCCGGCGACACAACCGCGCATGTGGTTCACAACCATTTCAGTGAGTTCTCCCCCGAGATAGTTGGGACCCGCGCTGTGGAGTTCAGTTGTCCCTGCAGTCGCGAGCGTTTCGCGCGATTCCTCGTGGCGCTCGGGCCGGACGAGCTCGCCGATATCGAGGAGAACGGGCCGCTTCCGCTGAGGACGACCTGCTGGAATTGCGGAAGTACCTACGAGTTCAGCGGCGACGCCGTGAACGATCTCCGGCGCGAGGCCAGTCCTCAGGCAGGATGAACGCCGAACGCCTGGCTCGGGAGCTGCCCGGATGGACGGTCCGCTACCACGAGTCGGTTGACAGTACCAATGCAGCAGCCCGGGCGTGGCTCAAGAGCGCCGACCCGCCGCCGCGATCGGGAATCGTCGTGGCGGACGAGCAGACCGCAGGCCGCGGACGCTTCGGTCGCCGCTGGGTGACACCGCCCGGCACGTCGG
>JAAAOH010000147.1 GCA_009908925.1 Spirochaetota bacterium
AACTGATTGCCGACATGTAGTCTTTGCCGTCGCGCTGTACCCTCCCGAGGTAGTAGTGGGCCTCGGCGTCGTCGCGATTTGCCGATACCGCCTTTGAGAGATACTCGTGAGCAGGCTTCAGCTGCTTGGCCCGGTAGAGGTGAATGCCGAGCCGCTTGTAGGCGGCACCGTAGTTCTCATCGAGCTCGATGGTCTTCTTGAAGTACGCAGCCGCGCGGTCTGAGCGGTTTCGCTGCTCGAAGAGGGTGCCCACGGTATAGTAGTAGTAGGGGTTCTCCGGCTCTCGCTTCAGGAGCAGCAGATATTCCTTGAGCGCTTCTTCGGGTTGATTGAATTTCAGGTATAGCTCTGCTATGTTATTGCGGAAGGGGATCTCCTTGGCGTAGTCGCCGAAGGATCCGATTTGATTGACCGTCTTGAACTCCATCAACGCCAGATCGGGTTTGTCCTCGCCGAGATATGCAAGGCCCAACAGATAATGCGTGTCCGGATCGCGCGGGTCGCGGGCGATGATTTTCTTGGCGGTTTTTGTGGCCTGCCCGTACTTCTTCTGCCGCACCTGCTCGGCGAGACCGGCCACCTGCTGGGGCGCGAGGAGAGATTTTACGAGAAAAACGGTAATGGCGCCGACAGCCACTCCGAGTATGATAATGAGTACAATTATGCCCATCGATTCTTCAACATTGGGATATTTCCCGCCTGCGCCTCAGATTAAATACTTTCCATGCGGGTGTCAAACCTCGCGGTGGGCTGCGGGAGGCGTCTCGTGAGTCGCAAAACCCTGTATCTGATCACCGTACTGGTTCTCGCCGGCACCGCTTTCGCCGGCGCCCAGAGTCTCTTCGAGCGGGGTGAGGACCTGTTCCTGCGCAATAAGCCGCAGGAGGCGGTCCCGCTGCTCGAACAGGCACTCGAGGCCGAACCGCGGAACGCGACGATCTACATGTATCTCGGTGTAGCCTATGAGCAGCTCGGTCGGCGCGACAAAGCGGTGGAAATCCTCCGCCAGGGTGTGGAGACCGCCCGTGAAGAGCGCGACCGCATGTTTCTCACCATGGGAAACAACCTGCGCTTCATCGAACAGTACAGTGGTGCCGAGCGGAGCTACGGCGAGGCCATTTCAGCAAACAGTCTGTACGCGCCGGCCTATCTCGCGCGAGCGAATCTGCGGGTCGAGATGGAGAAGTTCGAACCGGCGGTGGAGGACTACGAGATCTTTCTCAACCTCAGGCCCCAGTCCGAGCACCGCCCCGAGGTCGAGCGGATGATAGCTCTCCTGCGTGATAAGATCGAGGAGAAAGCCCTCCAGGCCGCCGAGGAGGCAGAGCGGCGCGAGCGCGAGGAAGAGCTTGCCCGCCGGGAGGCCGAGCGCCGCAGGCAGGAAGAGGAGGAGCGCCAGAAAGCTCTCCTCGACAGCGTGTTGAACTCGCTCCAGGGCTCGAGCGAGGAAACGCGGAATATGTCCGGCGGATCCGAGGACATCCAGGAGCTCGAAGAAGACATCGACATCGTGGAATAGCACGTTGCAATAGTCCATTGCGGAGGGGAACGAGTGGATAACCGAGTAAAGATAGCCGTCGCAGCCGGGGTGGTCTTCCTGCTGCTCGCCGGAGGCGCATTCTGGCTTCTGAGGCCGTCAGACGATAGCGGGATGACGGAGGCCGAGCGCCTCCGAGAGAACAAGCTGACGCTCGCCCGTGACTACCTCGAGAACGAGGAGTACCAGCGTGCCCTCGACCTCATCGACGAGGTGTTGATAGCCGACGTCGACAACGAGGAGGCCCGTGAGCTCAAAGATCGTATACTCGCCGAGAAACGAGCGGCTGAAGAGCGGGCTGCAGAGGAGCGTGCGGCGCGGGAGCAACGCGATGAGGACCGTGGCGACACCGACGATGCAACCGCCCGGCGGGCTGAGGCCGAGGCGCGCCGGGCTGAGGCCGAGGCGGAAATCGCCCGCCAGCTCGAGGAGCGCCGTCGCGCCGAGGAAGAGCGCCGTCGCGAGGCCGAGGCCGAACGCGAGCAGGCAGAGCAGGAACGGCTCGAGCGCCTCAGTGAGGAGGAGCGTCAGAAAGAGGACCAGATTCGAAAGCTTCTCGAGGAGGGCAACGAGGCCCTGCAATCGCGCAACTTCGCGCAGGCGCGGCGCAGCTTCGAGGACGTGCTCGAGATCGACCTCCAGGACACTGACGCCTCACGCCGATTCGACGCACTTGCCCTCGCACGCACCGCCCGGTCGTTCTATGAAGAATCCCCCGAGGACTCGCAGAGCCGCCAGCAGGCTATCGAGTATGCAAACCGGGCGATCCGTCTCGATGAGAGCCTGTGGGAGCCCCACTTCACCCTCGGTGAGGTCTATCGCGAGAGTGATCTTCTCGACGATGCCATCGAGGAGTATAAGGCGGCGGCCCGACTGAATCCGGAGAATCCGGCCATCTTCTACGCCCTCGCCAACGCGCAGTTTCGCGCCGAGCAGTTTCGCGATGCCCGTTCCTCCTACGAGACGGTGGTGGACATGGATCCGTACTACCGGAACTCCTACTACAACCTCGGAACCACCAACCTCAAGCTCGGCGACAGCTCGCGCGCGCTCGAGGCCTTCAGGTTTGCCACCCAGGTAGATGGGGAGAACGCCCTCGCGCATCACCAGATCGGAAACATTCTCCTGAGTCGAGGTGAGCTCGCACAGGCCGCCTCGTCTTTTCAGACCGCCATCTCCATCGACTCCTCACGGGCGAGTTTCCACTCTCAGCTCGGTACGGCCCGATTTCGCCAGGGGCAGCTCCAGGCGGCGCGGGATGCCTACCTCGAGGCCGTCAGCCTGGCCCCGGAAACGGCAGTGCACAACTACAATATGGCGGTGGTCGAGCATGCGCTCGGCAACGTCGAGTCGGGGCTCGAGTACGCGCAGAAGGCGGTCGGTCTCGACTCCAGTCAGCCCGAGTACCACTACGTGCTCGGGCAGTTACGCTACGCGCGGGGAGATGTGAACGAGGCGGTCAACGCCTTCAGCGCTGCAATAGATCGGGACAACGGCTACGTGAAGGCGATGGTCGAGCTCGGGAGGCTGCTCGACGAGCAGGGTATGCCTGACCGCGCGCTGGATTTCCTCCTCGCAGCACACCGGATCGAGCCGAACTCCCTGGAGGTCAATAACAACCTCGGGAACGTGTATCTCGCGATGGAGCTCTTCGAGGATGCGATTTCCCATTACCGCACCGCCATCCGGCAGCAACCAAACGACACGACGATGCGCTACAACCTCTCCCTGGCATACATCGGCGCCGAAGAGTACGCGAATGCTGAGCAGTCTCTGCGAGAGGTCGTGAAGGTCGACCCCTCCCACTGGCGCGCCTATCACAAGCTCGGAGAGGTGCTCGTTGCCCGCGAGAATGCGTCGGAGGCCGAGCAGGTGCTCACGCGTCTCCTCGACCGCAACCCTGACTACGCACGTCGCGCAGAGGTTGAACAGTTGCTGCAGAGTCTCTAAATTTCGCGGGAACACACAACTGGAAAAGGACACGCAACACATGGCTGACGTAGAGAAGGTAATCATCATCGGATCAGGACCCGCAGCGCACACCGCCGCGGTGTATACCGCCCGCGCCGAGCTCGATCCGCTGCTCTTCGAGGGCTTCATGGCGGGTGGGGTTGCAGCCGGCGGGCAGCTCACTACCACCACTGATGTGGAGAACTACCCCGGTTTCCCCGAGCCCGTTCTCGGGCCGGAGCTTATGGACCGGATGCGGAAACAGTCGGAGACCTACGGCACACGCATCCTCACCGAGACCATCGATAGGGCGGACCTTTCGGAGTGGCCCTACACCATATACACCGATGGCGGCACCGCCTACCGGACGAAAGCTCTCATCGTTGCCACCGGCGCGATCGCCAGGCGCATGCATCTCCCCGGCGAGGAGACCTACTGGCAGCGCGGTATTTCCGCCTGCGCGGTTTGTGACGGCGCGCTGCCGATCTTCCGCAATCAGCCCCTCGTGGTCATCGGCGGCGGGGACAGCGCCTGCGAGGAAGCCGGCTTCCTCACCAAGTTCGGGAGCTCCGTAACCATGCTCGTGCGCCGCGACGAGATGAGGGCCTCGAAGACCATGCAGCACCGGGCGCTCAACAACGAGAAGATCAACGTGATGTGGAACACCGTTGCCACGGAGGTCGTCGGGGACGGCAACGTGCTCACCGGGGTGAAGGTGCACAACAAGGAAACCGGCGAGGACAGCACCATCGAGGCGAAGGGGCTTTTCTACGCCATCGGCCACACGCCCAATACCACCTTCCTCGGTGATCAGCTGAAGATGGACGAGACCGGCTACCTGCACACCGAGCCCAGGTCCACTCGCACATCCCTGCCCGGTGTGTTTGCCTGCGGCGATGTGCAGGACCGGGTATACCGGCAGGCGGTGACGGCGGCCGGCACCGGATGCATGGCCGCACTCGACGCCGAGCACTACCTGACCGAGCTCGAGGACTGACCGGATCCGCGAGGGCGTCGGCGTTCGCGGGTGCGAACGCGGGGCGGGCCGGCGGGCCGTCTTCTGCTACAGCCTGCTGCTACAGTGTACGCCCGATGAGGTGAAACAGCTGCTCCCGCGAGAGCTCGAGCCACAGCGGTCGGCCGTGGGGGCAGTGCGGCGTCTCGAGGCGGAAGATCTCCTGCATGAGACGCTCCCCGGTTTCGGTATCCACGACATCCCCGTCCTTGATGGCCGCCTTGCATGCGAGGTCCGCGTAGAAGTCCCGCTCGAGCTCCGCGGAGACCGACGAAAGCTCGCGCAGCGTCTCGGCCAGTCCCTCAGCATCGACTCCCTCCACCGCCGGCACCGCGAGTAGCCGCCAGCCGCCGTCCTCGCCTCTCTCAACGACGATACCGGCCGTCGCAAGCTCCTGCCGGCGCGAATCGAGGAGCTCATCTTCCTCGGCCGAGACGCTCATCTCGATGGGCACGAGCAGGTTCTGCACCTGCGGCTTCGAGCGGAGACGCTCGTAGAGAAGGCGCTCGTGGCCGGCGTGCTGGTCTACGAGATAGATTCCGCTCTCGCTTTCGCCGACGAGAAAGAGCCGCATTGCCTGGCCGAGGTAGCGCACCGAGGAAGGTGCCACCTCCGGCACCTGGAAGCGGCGCGTGAGATCGAATGCCTCCCGCGGGCGCTCTGCGGGGAGGCGGTGTCCCGCCGTGTGCGCGAGACCCGCACTGCCGCGGGCGCCTCCACCGGCTCCCCCACCCGCGTCCGCCTCGCCGGGGGCCGCGGACGCCCCATGCCCGCGGTCACCCACGGGCGGGCGGGCCGCTTCGGCGGCGGACCACAGCTCGGGGCCCGAGATCGGGGTCTGTCCCTCCCGCGAGCGGCGGCCGAGGCTTGCCTTGAGATACTCTTTCACCGTCCGCGTGAGTCTCGCGTGGATATCCCTGAGGTTTCGAATGCGAACCTCGCGCTTCGCGGGGTGGATGTTGAAATCCACCTCGTGGGGGTCGACCTCGAGGAATACGAAGGCGCTCGGAAAGAGGCCGCCGGGGATGTAGTCGGAGAAGGCGTACTCAATTGCCTGGACGAGTCCGTACTCCCACACCCGGCGGCCGTTTACGTAAATCTGAAGGCGCTTTCGGTCGCGGCGAACCATGTCGAGGCCCGGTGTAACCACCGAGAAGCTGAAGCTCTCGCCGCTTCCCTCGATGTGGTGGAGCATACGGCGGTCGCCGAGGTCGGGATAGCCCGCAGCCACCCGCCCGGAGAGATCATCGGCCGGGAGAAAGAGCTTCATCGTCGCATCGGTGAACAGGCGAAACGCCCGATCGGGGAAGGGCAGGGCCTTCTCGAGAAGCACGGTCTGCGACATGCGCGTCTCCGCGGAGGCGCGCTTGAGAAAGCGTTTGCGGGCGGGGAGAGAGTAAAACAGATCGGCGACCTCCACCGTCGTACCCCGATTCGCCGGCGCATGACCGAGGGACACGAGGCGTCCGCCGTCGACCACGAGGCGGTTGCCGCTTCCCGAGTCATCGGGCGCACTTGTGATGCGAAGTCGGGCGACAGTGGCGATGCTCGAGAGCGCCTCCCCGCGGAAGCCGAGGCTCGAGACCTCTTCGAGATCATGCTCGGACTCAATCTTCGAGGTGGCGTGCGGGAGGAAACACAGCTCGAGGTCCTCCCGCGCCATGCCGGCTCCATCGTCGACCACGCGGATCGACTTCGTCCCGCCCTCCTCGAGGTGCACCTCGACGGTTGCAGCGCCGGCGTCTATTGCGTTGTCGACGAGCTCGCGGACCACCGAGTAGGGACGGTCTATGACCTCACCCGCGGCGATCTTGCGCGAGACTTGCTCTGAGAGTACGCGAACGTGCGGTGCCACGCCTACAGCCCGATGCGGGTCTCGATGGTCACCGAGTTTCCGACCTCCGGCTCACCGTCGTCGTAACGGATGGTTCCGTCCTCGTTTCTGAGTACGGTAGTGGTCACGATGAAGGCCAGATCGAGCGTCGGCGCGACCGGATAGACGACTTCGCTCCGCAGTATCGAGTTTGCGTCGAAGAACGTGGCGTCGGCGAAATCGCCCCGGTCCATCGCGGTGGCGAAGAATCCGCGCCGGTCGTACTCGGCGGAGGCGTGAATGCCGAGGGGCAGCAGGCCCTCCCGGAGCTCCGCTCTGAGGGTGAGATAGTCGTAGTCGGAGAGCGTCCACTCGCCGGTGCTGTCGACCTCCCATGGCCAGAGGTATCCCGCGCGGAAACGCAGGTTGTCTGCGAGGATGGAGAACCCGGCCTCGCCGTAGACACCGGCGCCCGTCTCGTCGAACCTCTCAGCGTCGGGTTCCCGGAAGTACTCG
>JAAAOH010000024.1 GCA_009908925.1 Spirochaetota bacterium
GCTATATTGTGGGGAAACCTGCAGGCGCGGTGCGTCTGCACAAGCACACGGGACGGCTGTGAAAGAACGGGACGAGTTCTATTCCGACGGGTTACGCTTCCACTGTACGCGGTGCTCCATGTGTTGCCGCTTCGACACCGGCTATGTATTTCTGTCCGACTCCGATCTGAGAAGACTGGCGACGGGCCTGGGGGAATCGATGGAGACCGTCTCTGCGACCTACTGCACACGGGTGGAGCTCGGCTTCGTCTCGCGTGTGAGCCTTCGCGAGCAACCGAACAGGGACTGCGTGTTCTGGATCGACGGCGAGTGCTCGGTTTATGAGCATCGCCCCCTGCAGTGTCGCAGCTACCCGTTCTGGCCCGCGCATCTCGGCTCGCGCTCTGAGTGGGACGAGCTCGAGCGCGAATGTCCCGGCGTTAACATCGGGGGCCGCCACTCGGTCGATCGGGTCCGCGAGTGGCTTGCTGCGCATGAACGCGATTTGCTTCTGTGAAGGGTAGATCATGACTATTCGCTTCTGGGGAGTTCGCGGCTCGCATCCTCGCCCCTTGCTTCCGGAGGAAGTGCGAAGCAAGATTGCAAGCGTGATCCAGCGCATTCGAACCGTCGATCTGGAATCGCCCGAATCTCGCGAGCGCTTCCTTGCCTCTTTGCCGCCCTGGCTCTTCGGTACCACCGGCGGCAACACCCCCTGCGTGGAAGCTCGTCTCTCGGACGACACTGTTGTCGTTTTCGACGCGGGAAGCGGGATACAGGCCCTCTCCGCCGCGATGCAACGGGATTACCGGGATGTTCAACACTTCCATGTTTTTTTCACCCACTTCCATTATGATCATGTGCAGGGACTGCCGTTCTTCGTGCCTGCGTATAACCCGAACGTGAAGGTAACCTTCTACAGCCCGCGCCCGGAGCTCGAGAATAACCTCAAACAGCATATGCAGCATCCGTATTTCCCTATCACCATGGACGAAAAGATGAGCAATCTGGAGTTCGTGGTCCTCGGCGAGGGACCGCTGCGCCTCGGCAACGCGGAGATAACCTGGCGCGAGCTCAATCATCCCGGAACCGCTTTCGGCTACCAGATCCGTGAGCACGGGAAAACCTTCGTGCATGCGACAGACGTGGAGCTGCTCGAAAGCGATTTCGAGAAAACCCCCGAGAACACGCGTTTCTTTCAGGGAGCGGACATGCTGATCCTGGATACGCAGTATACTCTCGGCGAGGCGATCGAGAAGTACAACTGGGGCCACACGAGCTTCAGCCTCGGCGTTGATTTCGCGACGGCGTGGGCAACGAAGCGCCTGTATCTCTTTCATCACGAGCCGCTGTACGATGACAAGAAGCTGCATAAGAATCTGCAGTCCGCCCGCTGGTATGCAAACCGGCTGGGAAACACCACACTGCAGATTTATCTCAGTGAGGAGGGCACGGAGGTGGAGGTATAACGCCCATGGACCACCGTGTGGACGAAGTCGAGGTCCGACTGGCTGGTAAGCCCGTGGTCGGCCTCTATCTGTTTCTGCGCAAGCATGAGGAAGAGCTGGATACGAATACCCTCGGGGTGCTCAATACCCTTGAGCGTGAGCTGTTTCACCACCTGTCGATCGATGAGATGGAAGGGCTCGAACAGTCCTATAGTCGCTGGCCTGGCAATGCCTGATATTACATCCGGAGCGCGCTACGCTATTCTGTCTGGAGTTGGTAGATGAAGAGAATATGGACCCTGGTAGCCCTTGCGGCAATTGTCGCCGTACCGGCCGCCGCTCAGTACGATCCGCCCGCCGGCGGAGACGATAGTTATGAGCTGATTTCGCCGCTCTTTCTCGGTGGCGGATTCTCCGTGACAAGTGATGAGAGCCCGACGGGCAACCTCATGAACCCGGCCGTCTCCGGTCTCAAGCAACGCGTAACGCTCGATGCGAGCTACATCGGTATCACCGGCTTTGGAGACGCTGCAGACGATGAGGGCTGGCAGGGGCACGCCGCAAACCTGGGGGCCACGATCCCGTCACGCGTCGGCGTGTTTTCCGGTATGGTCCACTTTCTCGGCTCCGATCTTGCGGCAATGGACCTCGGCTCGACATTCCTCGGCCATGCCTCGTTCTCAAAGGACCTCTATGACGATCTCCTCGTAGGCACCGGCCTCAACTTTCGAGTCGGCGGTGACGGGGGGATTGACACGGGGCTGACCGCCGACCTCGGCATCCTGCATCTGCCGGGCGATCTTGGAATCGCCAAGGATTTCCGGTGGGGCGTCTCGCTCCTGGGGATGGGACTGCCGTACACCCCCGTCGATGGTCGCAGCTCGGTACCGTCGATCTTCACGCCCGCTGTCGGCGCGCAGTTTGCCGCTATCCAGACGGAAGACGTGGAGCTCGTGGTGCGAAATACCGTCAGTGCGCCCACCTTCCAGAACCTGCGCATGAATCTCGGCGCCACGCTAAACATAGCCGAGCGCGTATCGATATTCACGAGCGTTCGCGGTGACGCGCGCCGTCTCCTCGACGGGAGTCTCGAGCACCGCAGCTTCATTCCGTCGGTTGGAATTTCGGTGAACTTCGCGACCGACTTCGCAGAGAGCGAGAGCTTCATCTCCGAGCGGGGCTGGAACGAAAGCGAGCTGCGCACCAGGGTCACCGCGGCGCCGCTCTATGAGGGAACGTGGGCTTTCGGGGCCGGGGTGAATGCTCCGCTCGGCGTGGTGGACCGTGACCCGCCCGAAATTACCGTGGGATACGAGGAAACCACCTACATTTCTCCCAACAACGACGGAAACTCGGATGCGCTTCGGTTCCCGATCGGAATCGAGGATGACCGCTACGTTCGCGGCTACACACTGACCATACGTGACGACTCGGGCTCGGTGGCGCGCACCATCGAGAACAAAGAGGACCGCCCCGAGAACGAAGGATTCCAGAACATCCTGCAGAGGCTTGCAGCGGTGGAGTCCGGCATTCCGGTGCCGGAGACCCTTCGATGGGACGGCACCTCCGATGAAGGCTCCGTTGTCCCCGACGGTACCTACACCTTCGTCCTCTCCGCGGTGGACGACAACGGCAACCGGTCGCAATCCGAGGACTATGAGGTCGTCATCGACACGACCGATCCGGAGATCGAACTCACGAAGCCGACGCCCGAGAACCGCATTTTCTCGCCGAACGGCGACGGCAACAAGGATGAGTTTCCCCTTGCACAGTCGGGCAGCCCGGAGCAGCTGTGGGAGGCGCAGATCGAGGACGCCCGCGGTACCGTCGTCAAGACCTGGACATGGGAGGAAGCATCGCCCGATACCCTGTCCTGGGACGGAACCAACGATGCCGGCGAGTTCGTGCCCGACGGCGTATACAGTTACACGGTGAACAGTACCGACCGGGCCGGCAACACTACCGAGGAGACCCTCGAGAACATCATCCTCGACACCCAGCCCACTCCGATTCGCATGACGATCGACTCGGCGTTTTTCTCTCCGAACGATGACGGGGTGCAGGATACCGTCACGCTCCTGCCCGATGTCCCCGTCACCTCCGGACTGCAGCGCTGGAGCGTCGACATCATCGGACCGGACGGTGAGGTCGCGCGCCGCTTCTCGGGCCTGCGCACCCCGCCGCAGCGCATCGCGTTCGACGGCACCGATTCCGCCGGCGACCGGCTTCCCGAGGGCGAGTATCGCGCCGAGCTTGCGATCGTCTACCAGAGCGGCAACCAGCCTGAAGCGACGTCGCCGTCGTTCACCCTGGACGTCACGCCACCGCGTGCCACCGTGCGCGCCGGCTTCGAGGCGTTCTCGCCGAACGGCGATGGAAACCGTGATGTAATCACCTTCGACCAGGAGACGTCGGTCGAAGAGCTGTGGGAGGGTCGCGTGACGCGGGCAGACGGTGAGGTCGTCCGGACATTCACCTTCCGCGAAACCGCGGACCTCAGTACCAGCTGGGACGGCCGCCGGGCCGACGGTCAGCTGGCCGAGGACGGGCGCTATGGCTATCGCCTCGTCGCAACCGACCGCGCCGGGAACACCGGCGGATCCCGGCCTGTGGAGTTCGTGCTCGACACCGAGGAGGCTGAGGTTCTGCTTTCCGCCGAGTACGAGGCCTTCTCGCCCAACGCTGACGGCACGCGGGACCGGGTGCAGATCTTCCCGCAGGTGCAGGAGAACCGCAACGTGGAGAGTTACACGTTGACCGTTGAGACCGAAACCGGGACGGCGGTTCGAACCATCCGAGGCACCGGGCCGATCGAGGGCCCGTTCGTCTGGGACGGGTTCACCGACGACGGCGAGCGTGCCGAGGACGACAGCTACCGGGCACGGCTTGCTGTTTCCTATCGCGACGGAGATCTCATAGAGGCGACCACGTCCGCGGTACGCCTGGACACGAGGTATCCGCGGGCGGAGCTGGCGGCCGAGTACACGCTGTTCTCGCCGAACGACGACGGCAACAAGGACACCGTTGTGATCGGCCAGACCTCCTCGACCGAGGGGCTGTGGGAGGCGCGCATCGTCAACTCCGAAGGGGAGGCGGTCCGCACCTGGTTCTGGAAAGAGACGCTTCCCGAGGTCGAGTGGAGCGGCCGCGACGACTCGGGCAATATGGTACCCGACGGAACCTACCGCTACGAGGTAACCGCCACCGACGCAGCCGGAAACACGACCACCGAGAGACTTCCCGGGATCGAGGTCGACACGCGGCGCACGGCGGTCTTTGTCACGGCCGACGTAACAGGGTTCTCGCCCAACGGTGACGACTTCCGTGATGCGGTGACAATTGCGATGTATACAAATCTCCTTGACGGGGTCGAATCCTGGACTCTCGACATTCTCGACGAGACAGGCACGCCCGTGCGGAGCTTCGAAGGCGATACGGCCGAGGCCAGCACGGAAATCATCTGGCGCGGCGTCGACGAGAACGGCGACATCGTGGAGGGGGAGTATACCGCCCGGTTCGAGGTGATCTACGCCAAGGGCGACCGCCCGAGCGGCGAAACGACCCCGTTCACGCTCGACGTAACGGCCCCCGAGGTCGACGTGGATCTCGATCCCGTCCCGTTCTCCCCCGATAACGACGGTGTTGACGACGAGCTGTCGATAGGCATCAACGTGGAGGACGAAAGCGATATCGCTACATGGCGCATGCGGATCCTCGATCGGGAGGGCAACTACTTCACCGACTTCTCCGGTCAGGGTGCGCCCGCCGAGGAGATCATCTGGGACGGTCGTGCCGCGAACGGGGAGCTCGTCATTTCCGCCGAGGACTATCCCTACGTCCTGGAGGTAACCGACGTACTCGGAAACACCGCCGTGACGGAGGGCGACATTCCCGTGGATATCCTGGTGATCCGCGACGGGGACCGACTGCGGGTACAGATAGCGAGTATCACCTTTGCGCCGAACAGCCCCGAGCTCATAACCGACACGGCGACCGAGCGTGGGGCGAGGAACGCAGCGATTCTCTCGCGGCTGGTAGAAGTATTTACGAAGTACGACGACTACCGCATCCGCATCGAGGGCCATGCAGTGAACATCACCCAGACCGAACGCGAGGAGGTCGAGGAGCTCGAACCACTTTCCGAGGCACGAGCCGAAGCTGTGAAGGCCGCCCTCGTGGAGCGAGGTATGAGCGAGGACCGTATCTCGACGCTCGGACGTGGTGGACGCGATCCGGTCGTCCCGCACACGGATCTGGAAAACAGGTGGAAAAACCGGCGGGTCGAGTTCATTCTGATCCGATAACGATGCTGGAGTCGAAAGCACAGAGGGCGCGTTGAAGATAGCGAAACACGTAATCGATGAAATCGCCCGAAAGGTCGACATCGTGGACGTGGTGGGGGACTATGTGTCCCTCAAAAAGCGCGGTGCGCGCTACTGGGGCCTCAGCCCCTTCACGAGCGAGAAGACTCCGTCGTTCAGCGTGGAACCCGAGAAGCAGCTCTATTACTGCTTCTCGAGTGGCAAAGGGGGCAGTGTCTTCCAGTTCGTCATGGAGATGGAAGGTCTGTCCTTTCCCGAGGCGGTTCGCGCCCTCGGGGAGCGGGCCGGCGTCCGTGTAGAGGCCGGCGAGTCCGACGAGGAATCCCGTACCCGTGACGCGCTGAAAGAGCTCAGCACGCGGGTTGCCGGCAGCTTTCGCCACATTTTTGTGAACTCCGCCGGCGCGGAACGGGCCCGTGGATACATGCGCGGACGCAAGATCTCCGAGGAGGTGCTCGAGCGCTACGAAGTCGGTTATGCGCCGGCCGACCGGCGATGGCTTTTCAACTTTCTTCGGAAGAAGCAGTACTCGCCGCAGTTTCTCGCTCAGACGGGCCTGTTCTCGCGGCAGTATCCGGAAGTTGCACTGTTCTCCGACCGTGTGATGTTTCCCATACATGCGCGCGGAGGGCAGGTGGTGGGTTTCGGCGGCCGCCGTCTCGGCGAATACGGACCGAAGTACATCAATTCGCCCGAGTCGTCAATATTCCGAAAGCGGGACGAGCTCTACGGGCTGTATCAGGGCATGAAGGTCATTCGGGAGCAGGAGGAGGTCTATCTCTGCGAGGGCTACATGGACGTCCTCGCCCTCGCCGAGGCCGGGGTCGCAAATGCGGTGGCGCCGCTCGGGACCTCCTTCACCGAGGGACAGGCGAGGCTTATAAGGCGCTATGCGGGCGTGGTGACCCTCCTCTTCGACGCCGACTCCGCGGGACTCGATGCTGCACGGCGCGCGGCAGAGATCCTCGAAAAGGCGGGCATCGAGGGACGAGTCTGTCAGCTACCCGCCGACCAGG
>JAAAOH010000182.1 GCA_009908925.1 Spirochaetota bacterium
CGCCGCAGGGCATGACGACCGTGCCGAAGCCCGTGCCCGGTCGTCCGTCGCCGTAGAAGGCGCCCGCCGCCTCCAGCTGGTAGTCACGGACGGTAAGGGCATAACCGTCGGCCGTTTGCTCCCTGAGCTTCACCTCGAGGTGATCGCCCTCGGTCAGGGGTGCTTCGTCCCTGACCGGGTAGCCGATGCGGGTCAGCTCCTGCTTGAGCGTGCCGCGATCGTAGAGAGAGACGATGAAGCCCTGGCGCCCGTCCACCTTCGCGGAGCGGAGCATACCCTGCACGCGCTTGTTGGCCGCGAGCTCGGCGCGGATGCTCTCCTCTTCCACGTCGAGGAAGAGCTCGGCGGACGGGGCCGCGCTCCCGGTCGGCGGCTCATCGCCGCCGGCGGTCCCGACCCCCGCCGGGCCGGCGGCCCCACCCTCGTAGGCACGCAAGACCAGCTTTCCGAAGCGGGATATGAGGTCGCGGATGTTCTCGCCGATGTGATCAGGGACCGGATAGCGCGAGTACGTGTGGAGCACGCCGATCACATCGTCGGCGTTCCAGCCGGCCGAGGCCGCGTTCCATAGAGAGAGCGGGCTCATGCGGTAGGTGTGGATATGTTCCGGGGATTTCTCGAGCTCGGCAAAAGCGCCGATGGCGTTTCGCGCGGCTTCGAAACCCGGATCATGCACGTCGAGGAGAAGCGTGCTGTCGCCTTGAACGATGACGGGCTGTCCGGCCATAGGGCCCATGATAGTGAATGGCTGTGCCGGGGTGCAATAGCGGGCGAGTTGGGATATACTCCCCGCTGTCATGGGTAAAGCGCAGAAAGGCGAGCTGAAGACCTTCGTGATTGACACGAACGTTCTGATTCACCGTCCGGACGCCATTCTCAGTTTCAAGGACAACGAGGTGGTCGTGCCGCTGTGGGTGCTCGAGGAGCTCGATCGGCTGAAAACCTTCAGCGACGAGCGCGGGCGAAACGCACGCCATGCCATCCGATTTCTCGACCGCGCGGGAAGGCACGGGCCGTTGAGCGAGGGCGTGAAGATCGAGAACGGCTCGATCCTCCGCGTGGTGCTCGCCGATCCCGAGCGCATGCCCACCGATCTTCTCCACGACAGCGCCGACAACAAGATCATTCTGACCGCCTATCAGATGCAGCTCGAAGGTAAGCAGGTGTTTT
The DNA here is from genome assembly GCA_009908925.1 of Spirochaetota bacterium. GTDB lineage: Bacteria > Spirochaetota > Spirochaetia > DSM-27196 > PWMO01 > JAAAOH01. The sequence continues at coordinate 1,171 of JAAAOH010000182.1, forward strand.
TCGTATCCAAGGACATAAACGCCCGGGTGAAAGCAACGGCCCTCGGGCTCAAGGCGGTGGACTACGAAAAGCAGAAGGTTAACATCGACAAGCTCTACGCGGGCTTCTCCACCCTGGACTCCACCCCGGATACGATGGCACAGCTCGAGCGCGAGGGGGAGATGCAATGGAACGAGGTGCTTCCGCCCAACCATTTCGTGGTTTTGCGCGATCGCAGCGCCGATGAGCATGTGATCGGCCGATACGATCACGAGACGGGCCACATTCGATTCGTAGATCACAAAATGCCCTCTATTGCCGGAGTGCGGCCGCTCAACGACGAGCAACGGATGGCCTTCGAGGTTCTGCTCGATCCGGCGGTGAACCTGGTGAGCCTCGTCGGAAAGGCCGGCACGGGAAAGACCCTGCTGGCCCTTGCTGCGGGGCTGCGGATGACGCTCGAAGATCATCTCTACAGCCGCGTGCTGGTGAGCCGTCCCGTCATTCCGCTCGGGAAGGACATCGGATACCTGCCGGGTGCGAAGAGCGAGAAACTCTCCCACTGGATGGAGCCGCTGTTCGACAACCTCGAGTACCTGCTGTCGGTCTACCACAAGCAGAACATCAAAAACGCCGAGCAGCTTTTGAACAATCGGGTGATCGAGCTCGAGGCGCTCTCCTACATCCGGGGCCGATCCTTGCCTGGGCAGTTCATTATCATCGATGAGGCGCAGAATCTCAGCCCGCACGAGATCAAGACCATCGTCTCCCGTGCCGGCGAGGGCTCGAAGGTAGTGCTCACCGGCGATCCCTATCAGATCGACAGCCCCTATCTCGACTCCAACTCCAACGGCCTGTCCTTTCTCGTTGAGACGTTCAAGGGACAGGACGTATTCGGTCACGTCACGCTGAACCGTTCCGAGCGAAGCCGGCTTGCGGAGCTCGCAGCTGAGCTTCTGTGACGAGCGATTTCCGTTGCCTGCACGGCGCGACTTGGATATAGTGTAGGAGATGGACGAGTACGAAGAGCTCGAAGCCGTACTGGACGAGCCGTTCCGACGGATCGAGGAGCAGAATTCGATGCATGCCGAGGCCCGCATGGCCCGCATGGAGCGCATGCTCGACGAGCTCGAGCGCGAACTCGACGAATTCCTCAGCACCGCCGATCCGACCTCAGTCATCTGAATCCATCCATCTGAAGTCATCTGAAACGAAAACGTGTACCGACACATTCAGCAATCTACCCGCAGTGCCGAAACTAGAGGAGAAATGGTGATTGCAGCTCTAAAGCCGCGACGGCCGGCTCTGGCGATTATGCTGTCTTTTCTCGTGGCGGGGGTCGGGTTCTCCGAGGCCTCATTCTCGGGGCTCGACCTGGCGGACGACAATCGGCTGCTTTTCAGCGCCTCCGTGGATGTTCCGGATTTCGGCTCCTACGATACGCTCTTTCTCGCCGATGTCGAGGACACCGCGCTCGGTCAGCTCACCTTTTTCCCCGAGCGCATGTCCATCCTCCCCGATACGGGACAACTGCAGATTCAGAACCGCTACGGTGTGTTCCGTACCGACAGCGAGCTGGAGAACTTCGCTCCGGTGGAGGATTTCCCCTCCTTCGTGAACGGCAGCCAGATTCGAAGCGGTAAGATCTCCCCCATCAGCACATCCCCGGATGGCCGGTTTCTCGTGTTCATGCGCGAGAGCAGCCCGGCGTTCGGCAGTCTCGTGCTGAAGGACCTCGAAGAGGGGCGTGAGATCGTGGTCAGCGAGACGATCGAGCTCGATCTCTCCGGCGCACCCGTGAAATGGGCGCCCGGGTCGGAGTTCTTCATCTACGGCAAGCAGAACACCCTCTACTACTACTCCGTGACTCAGCTCGAGGAAGACCGCGTCATCGCGGAGGAGTTCCGCGATCTGGGCAGAGGCAGCGTGCAGAGTGCGTCCTGGGCCGCGGACGGCTCCCTGTACTACGTCTCCGGGTCGCTCGTATATCGCGCGCGTGACCTCGAGTTCTTCCCGCGGACCCTTTACCAGGAGCTGTTGCAGGTTGGCGACATCGTCGGGAAGATCCCCTTTGTCTTCGATCCCAACTTCGACAGCTTCCACATCGCACCTGACGGCCGTACGATCCTGCTCAATAAGGGCGGACGAAACGTCTTCCTGCTGTATCTGCGAGGGGACGATTTTGTCTCGACCGGTTCGTCGGTGGCATATCCCTACCTGTTCCTTCCTCGGAATACACGCGTGAAGCGCGTTGCGTGGTCGTCGATCGGCATCCTCACGGTGCTCACCGAGAGCATGCTCGGCGGCAGCACCCAGACCGCCGTGTACCGCATGTCGATACCGACCGAGCCGGCGGACATCGACGTGACCGAGCTCGACGTCCGGGGCCTGCGTGACATGGTCCTCGGACCCGACGGCCGCTCGATCGCCCTCCTGTTCAGAAATCGCGTAGAAGTGCGCGATTACGAGAGCTGGGAGATGGAGCGCAGCATTTCGCATCCCGATCCCCTGCATCTCATCTGGCGCGACGCGGAAACCTTCGTGGTCGGCGGAAGCTCGCGCATCGAGCAGGTGGAGTGGGACTCGGGCGACCTGCGACTTCTCGCCCTCTCGGACACCGACGGATACGGCTATCATCGCGACACCGGTGACATTCTCACAGTGAACCGGGGCACTACCTACCGCTACGAGGGCGGGGCCTTCGTGCCGGCCGACGGCTTTCCCGTGCGGGTCGCGCAGGTGGCCTCGGATCGGTATCGTGTGTATCTCGAGACCTTCGATTCGGGGAGTTACGAGAATATCGTCATGGTCAGGCAAAGCGAGGACGTCGGCACGACCGCCCTCTTCGCGCCGCCCGTGCGACGCTACGAGCCCTTCCCCGAAGAAGGGCGTGAGGTGAACTTCCGTAACTTCGCGCACGGCAACCGCACGAGAGCCCGCGAAATCGCATTCGTGTTCAACGCCGTAGATTCCGTGGAAGGGCTTACGAGCATCCTCGATACCCTTTCCGACTACGATATACAGGCGACCTTCTTCGTAAACGGAAACTTTATACGGCGACACCCCGGCGCGGTCCGCGAAATAGACGATTCAGGCCACGAAGTGGGATCACTCTTCTACACCTACTTCGACATGACCGACGCCCGCTACGAGATCACCGAGGATTTCGTCACCGAAGGACTCGCCCGAAACGAGGACGACTACTTCGAGGTCACCGGTTCCGAGCTCTCGCTTCTGTGGCACGCGCCCTACTATTTCGTAAGTCCGGCTATCATTCGTGCGTCGGAGGAGATGAACTACACCTACGTGAGTCGCGACGTGGACGCCCTCGACTGGGTGCCGCGGCGTGACGGCGCCGGCACGACCGGCCTGTATCGCTCGAGCTCGGAGATGGTCGAGCGCATTCTCGAGGAGAAGAAGCCGGGGTCGGTGATCGCCATGCGCGTGGGTACTCCCGGGGAGAGCAGTGCGTACGGTGGTCGGGATGACTATTTGTTCCAGAAGTTGGATCTGCTCATAAATCGCTTAACGGAGCGGGGGTACGATATCGTTCCGGTATCTACTCTCATCGAGCACGCCCGATAGGTTGAGATGAGACGGATCATGCAATACACTAACGGAGGTGAACATGGGCTATAACGCCAACCCGGTAGACGCCTACCGGCAAACGCGAGTCAAAACCGCCAGTCAGGGCCAGATTATCGTGATGCTGTACGACGAAGCGCTGCGGCAGATCGATCTGGCCACGCGCGGACTGGAATCGGGAACGCGGCAGCTCGACCGCATCCACAACGCTATCTGCAAGACTCAGGACATCTTCACCGAGCTCATGACCTCTCTCGACTTCGAGAACGGTGGTCAGGTCTCGGAGAACCTGTTCAACCTCTACATGTACTTCAACAATCAGCTCATGGAGGCCAACGTCAAGAAGGACGTCTCCTATCTGCAGCAGCTCCGCCCGCTCGTTCAGTCCCTCCGCGATGCGTGGGAAGAGGCGGCGAAGAACACCGGCGACGCCGAAAGCGGTAACGGCCCCCGGCAGGGCCTCAACATATCCGGCTGAGGAGGCGTCATGGACTATTCAGAACGTGTGGCTATGCTTCATCGACTCCGCGACATGCTCGTCCAGCAGCGGGCAAAGTTCCAGGAGTACCTCGATATTCTCGACAACGAGGAACGCGCCATCCAGGACCGTGACGTCGAATCTCTCGAGGGATACGTGCAGCTCGAGACTACCGTGCTCGGCGAGATCCATGCCTTCCAGAAGGTGATTCGGCCGCTCGAGAGCCTCTATCGCTCGGCATATCCCGATGAGGAAAGCCAGATCCCGCCCCTTCGGGCATCCCTTGCCCGGCTGCGTGAGCGTGTGCTCGAGCGAAACGAGCAGAATCGCGCCCTGATGCGCGAGCGCATCGATGAGCTCAAGCAGGAAATCCGCGAGCTCAAGCTCCCCAATAGCGGAAAGTCACTCTACCGTGCAGCCGAGAGCCGGCTCGTCGACATAACAACGTAGTTGCTCCGGCGCCGGACCGCGGCCCGGACGGCGCCGAGCGGTGCCCGCGGCGGCCGACCGCGGGGCCCGATATCTCCGAGCCCGACGACATCCCCCGGTCCGTCGTGATATAACAATCCCATGCCCGAACCTCTGTATTTGCTTGACGGGTACAGTCTCGTCTTTCGATCCTATTTCGCCTTCATTCGAAAGCCGCTGAGGAATCCTCAGGGGCGGAACTCCTCCGCCATTTTCGGTTTCTTCCGCTCGCTGTATCGCCTCCTCGACCTGCGGGAGCCGCGGCATTTTGCCGTCGTGCTCGACTCCATGACGCCGACGTTTCGACATGAGCAGTACGAGGAGTATAAGGCGAATCGCGAAGAGACACCCGAGGAGCTTCACCAGCAGATCGGGATCATCGAAGAGATGCTCTCAGCGCTCGGCGTGCCGGCGCTGCGCGTCAACGGCTACGAGGCGGACGACATCATGGCGACACTCGCCGAGCAGTGTCGCGCCGAGGGGCGCACCTGTTATCTGATCTCCGGGGACAAAGACCTCCTGCAGCTCGTGGGCGAGCACGTTACGGTCCTCAAGCCCGAGAACAACGACTTCACCGAGCTCGACCGTGAGAGGGTGCATGAAGAATGGTCGATCTATCCCGAGCAGGTCGGCGATTACCTCGCCCTGGTCGGAGACTCGAGTGACAACGTCCCGGGCGTGAAGGGGATCGGCGCGAAGACAGCGGCCCAGCTTCTCTCGGAGTTCGGCAGCCTTTCGGCCATCTACGACCGGCTCGAGGAGATCACGCAGAAAAGCCGCCGGGCAAAGCTCGAGGAGGGCCGCGAGAGCGCCCGAATGAGCCGGGAGCTCGTGAAACTCGAGACCGCCGTGCCCCTCGACCAGAGCCCCGCCGACCTGGTGCTACCGCCCCTCGACTTCGCTGCGCTCCTGCCGCACTTCGAGCGCGAGGGCATGCGCTCGCTGATGGAGGAGAGCGCCGCCCGCGCGGGCCTCGACCCCGCGGAGGGCCGCGGGACGGACGCGCCCCGCGGCGGCGACGCCGGGAACGCGGGCGTCTCCAACTCGGGTGCCGGGCAGGTGGTA
>JAAAOH010000179.1 GCA_009908925.1 Spirochaetota bacterium
AACATAAAGCTCATATCAGTAACCTGAGATGTGTCCCAACCGCCGATGTCCCGGTCGAAGGCAGCAGCTTGGCTAAACATGAATCTCATGGTTGTTACCGAAGAGGTGTTCCAGCCGCCGATGTCCTGATCGAATGCGCTCGCACCCGAAAACATCCTGTCCATTTGGGTAACCTGCGCGGTGTCCCAGCCGCCGATGTCCTGGTCGAACGCGGCAGCCGTGGCGAACATCCGGTCCATCAGGGTGACCGAGGAGGTATTCCAGCTACCGATAGCCCCATTAAACGCGGACGCCCCGGAGAACATGCCGCTCATGACCGTAATGGAGGAGGTATCCCACCCCCCGATGTCGCCGTTGAACACGGCGGCGTCGCTGAACATATAGGAAAGATTGCTAAGCGTTGAGAGATCGGGCGCGTCGGCGGCGCTAAACCCGGCCAGGTTGTCCGCATCCATGAACTGGCCCCCCAGAGGCCCGCTGCTTAACAGAACAACCTGCCCCCACTGCTTGACATCGAGAAGCTTGTCGGCGTCGGTGTTGCCGCTGCCGGTGTCGTACCCGAATCCGAACCCCTCGATCACCCCATCGATGGTGACGTCGTAGGTGCCGGCGACGGCGTATGTATGTAGCGTTTCCGGCTGGGCGCAGGATGTGATGAGGTCATTGGTCCCATCGCCCCACTCCACCGTGAAGTTGCACGTCCCTGCGGGGTCGAGGGGAAGCTGGAGCTGGTTGTCGGCGGAAACCTTGTCGTCACCCGCGGCGTCCGTTCTCCAGGTTGTGACGAGCACGTCTGGCGCGGGGGCGTCACCACCACCGCCACCACCGTCGTTACCCCCGTCAAGTAGCGACCTGGACAGGGCCGCGTCGTAGGGGGGCATACGGCATCCGCCGAGCCAGAAAGCGAGCGTCAAGAGCGCAGAGACCGTCGAAATAATCCGCCCATTCATTATCCGCATCGAATTGCTCGTGCAAGAAAGTAGCACGCTCTCCACGACGGCGCAATTCTTCTGGATGCAACCCGGCCGAGACGGCCACCGGCGTGGGGGTGTCGTTTATGGCCGGCAGCCGGGTGCAAAGCCGCGCCGTCTCGTCGGAGCGCAAGATCGAGCTCAATTACATCGAGCTCTCATCGATTCTTGCCCTTGCCGCCGATAGGGGTTGCTCGGAGTTCGTCCGTCGGTGGCGGCGCAGGTGGGGCCGATGAGTCCCGAAGCATTGGTCGGCCTCCTTGATTCGAAGTTGAAGACGGACGCGCCATCAATACCCGTGCGGTACAGCATTCGTCCGGACTGTGTGGGGGGCTCGCATCGAGCCAGATCCCTGGAACAAGCTCTCGGAGACAACGGATTCCGGAGTCAATTCCTAACGTTGACTATGTCTACCAGGTCGACCATATCGTGCACCCCGGAGAGACGATTTCCGGCCTGACCCTGCACACGAATGATAGAAAAGTTATCCCCGACAGCAATGCCCTATCGCGGTATGAGAGGCGGATGCAGCGGAAGAACAGCGCAAAGTGCCTCGATGGGCGTTTTTTACGCCGTCAGACACAGCCGGGGAGACGGTTCAGAAGGATGAGTGAGTGGAATTGGGGGCTTCCGAGCAACTCCGGGGCTTGGAAGCGGATATCGTTCGAGCGTCGACGATGCCGAGAACAAGCGGTCAGTTAAGGGGGTTTGAGTCGAATCCTGCCAGCACCACCGTCGATGCACCCGTACCGCAGCCTATGTCGGCAACCTGAAGCTCTGCAGCCGTATCGAGCCGCGTAAGCTCGAGCGGGCGCCCCGCTACGGGCCGACCACCGCCATCACCGCTCAGCAAGGCTCAGGAGCCCCGCGTAGCGGTCGTAGAGCTCCACTGTAATCAGGCCGAGGGCGGAGAATTCGGTCAGCACTACCTGGTTGCCGCCGGCAGCCTCGGCAATGTGCGTGAATCGTTCGAAACGGGTTTCGACATTCTGCTTCACCTGTTCCTCGGTGAGCCGGTTGATTCGTTCATCGGGGACTTCCTCGGCAATCATATTGTCTCGAACGCGGAACTCGCCCACGACGGAGGTCACCTCGTGCTCGAGGTCCGAATCAGTATGGAGGAGCACCTGCGCGTAGTCGAGGCCGGCATCGTGCAGCTTCTCTGCCGTACGCAGGGTCTCCGCGTAGTCCTCAGGCTCCCCGTCGGTAATCAGCACGAGGCAGTTGTGCCGCCCGGCCTCCTGTCGCTTGAGCACCGCCCGAAAAAGCTGTGCCTGCTTCGTGCCCTGTGCCTCCACGGCCCCCCGCCCCCGGGGCAGCGCGATGTGGCGCACGGTGTCGGAGAAATGGTAGCCGCGCACCCTCGTGTTCGGCATGGCGGCGGGGATCCGCTTCGCGATCCGGTTCGCCGCCGTTATGCCGTGCTCGATGCGCCCGCGGGTCTTCATGCTGTAGGAGACATCAAGGGCCAGATGAAGCGTGACAGGCGTGTCTGCGGGAAAGAGGAGCCGGCCTTCGAGCAGGTTCGAGACCACGTTCCCAAGCGAGATGTCGGCCGACGGGCCGTGGGCGGCGAACGCGGGGCCGGCGCGGCCACTCCCGTCGACTGCGCCGGCGGCGGCGCCCCAGAAGCCCGCCAGCAGGCTCGGCGCCGGCTCAGTGCGCGCACGGTTCACGACGAAGGAGTTGTATTGATCCCGCACGAGCCGCGAAGATTCAGTCAGCGCGGGTTGAGCGAAGGCGGGCCCGGCGGCCCCCTCCACGCCGAAACGCTCGTAGTCCTGCATTACCTCGCGGGCGAGAGGTTCCGCGTTTCGAAGCCGCCTGTCGAGGCTGCCGACCTCCCGCGCAAAGCGCTCGGCGCTCTCCGGATCCGTTGCAGTGGCCACCGTGATCAGGCGGTCCTGCCGGAAATGATAGCGGTTCTGCAGGTGCGCGCGAAGCCGCCTGTCGATGATCGGAAACCGCGCAAGCTCCTCGGGAAGAACCCCGCCTACCGTGGGGCCGTCGAGGATGACCGAGCCGAGGGGAAGTCCGCCCCAGGTGACCGTGCGGACCTGCTCCACACCTGAAAAGGGGCGTGGGTTATTCTGCCAGCGCCCCCGGTCGACGGGGCCCGGGTCGCTGTTGCCGGTTGCACCGCCGCCGGTACCGGGGATGGTCCGGGGCGTCCACGGGCGGATCTCCCGATCGCGTTTCATTCCTGTAACTGTAGCGCCGAGACCGCTAGGTCACCAGCCCAATCAGGAATCTCGAGTGGCGTTGGGCTCTCGCACCAGCTGCGTGACGGTGTCCTGAACAAGCTTCGAGACCGCTACGTCGCAGCGCTTCTGAGAATCTCAGTCCGTCATCCACCGATGGAGAAGAATCGGAACTGGTCTTCCGCGGAACCAAACGAGCTAAGTGTTCTCCACCCCCTCGCGTCGGCTCCGGGTTCAGGTGAGGTCTCTATCAGCGTTGTCGCGCCACCTGTTTCCGGGTTGCCCGCACCGGGACTGCGCACCGTGTTCGCCTTTTTGGCGCCATTCTTACCGACGGAATAGAGAAGAGCAACGGCACGCGAGTACAGTCGAGGAGCTTTGCCGCCGATATGCCGTCCGGCACGTGATCAGCACGGCACTAGAGACAGGCCCTAGAAGCTACGGGCGGCACGCATTGTTGTGAAGATGAAAGAACCACCTCCATTGTAAGAAGCGGTCTTCTGAAGAGTAAATGAAGATCCATCAAAGAAGGACACCACGTATGCAGAGTCTCCCGGATCATTATTCCCAATTTCATCTTCTTCGGTTGAACTCCAGTACCACCAGGAGTCGTCTCCCTCCTCGGCGAACCCGCCGATACCTTCCAGATACAGATTCTCGTACATTTGCAACAGCTCCTGCTGTGACGGCACGAACCAATCGTCATAGCCGTTTATTGACAACTGATCGGCAAGACGCGCTGCGGATGCGGTTTCTTGTCCCAAAGCCTGGGCGACCTCCTGCGTGTTGTCTCGGCCGGTGCCGATAGCGGTGCCCTGGGCCTGGGCGCCAGCGCCAATCTCTTGATCCGTCTCGGCCCACGCCAGGGGAATCCTCTCGGTATCTTCCGGCGCTGCTTCCATGTATGAGAATCCGAGATTCTCCGACTGTTGCGCACTCTCGGCAACGAAGAATATGTGGCCACCCGCCGGACCAGTGTCTCCGAGGCGATAGAAGCGGAACGAAAGCTGAACGCCGCGCGCAGTAACAGCTTTGACGCGAGTCAGTTTGTGCGGGCCCGCTTGTACCGTGATTTCTCGATCTGAGCCGGTAGGGATTTCGAGTGCTGTCGCTTCTGTCTCCGGAGAAAACGTCTCTTCGACCGGAGTCATTCCCGGCCCTCTAACGGATACCGAAATCTCCTCTATGTTCTCCGGTGCCTGTTGGATGCTAATGGACGCCGGCGCATGTCCGCTGCTTGACAGCGACGGATCCATACAGCCGGCGAGCAAGATACTGAGCCCGAGAGCGAGCCCGGTGAGAGTAGTGCCTGCTGTTACGCGATACATAATCGGCTCCTTTGTTTGACTCATTACGTCCACTGGGCGCAGAAATGAGCCTTAGCAATAGCGTCATAAATTGATCTCATACTTATACCGTGGCACCCGCTGCGGTTTTTGCAGCCTGTTCGTTGTCAGACTGTGGTGGCAGTAGGTTACGAAGAAGCGAAATGACCAACCGGTTAGGGATTGACGCACGATCGTCGCTATCCGGATTGCGGATTGCGGTCGTATTCATTAACACGAATTCGTCTTGTGCCCCGGATTAACTGCTCCAACTGCGTCACATAGCGTGGCGACAACGTCGTGGACCAGCCTACGCGGGGGACCGAAGATGCCTCGCAGGCTCAGGTTGTGCCCCAGACAAGACGCGATCGCGGTGCACCCTTTTACGTGCTCCGCGGTTTCAGCATCGCTCAGCTCTGTGAGATTCGCCTCTACAACTGAGACGTTATCATGGCTGCGCAAATGCTCCGGCAGCCGCTCTGCGGAGCGGACGATCACCACGACAGTCTCACCGCGGTTGATCAGTTGATCCACCAGCAGTCGACCGGTGGCGCCAGTTTCACCCACAACTAGCGTTGACATGAATACCTCGAGGGAATCTCAGAGACGGTATACCATCGTTTCCCTGGCCCGTCTTGTGTCGCGCCGATGCGCGCAGCCGGGACGCCTCTCGGGGGAATCGGAGGCTTGCAGGGGCATGATCTTCGACCTCCCGGAAAGATCTCTTGCCCTTCCAGTGGCGGACAGTGGCACTGTCCGTGTAGCCGTATAAGTGAAGAGGAAACTGGAATCGCACCATATCATCTATCATGACAAGCCGGTCGTTCTGCGTATCGGGTACAAAGATCTTCTCCTGCACCGGAACGGAGAGCTGAAGCCCGCCCCGGGGCACGGTGAAGCTCTTCGTGCCGAGAAAGTTGCTCGAATCGACGTCTATGGTGTGCTCTTCACCCACCGCCAACTCGAAGATCAGCGCCTCGGTGTCCCCCGTCACCGTTCGCGCAGCGTCCGCCCCGCCGCTTATCTCGATATCGAACGCCTCGATCGCCGAAGGCGCATCCTGAATGCTGATACTTGCCGGAGCGGTCCCCGACTGTGAAAGCGAAGCATCCATACATCCGGCCAGTGCTACAGTGCTGGCTGCGGCGAGAATGCCAAGCACGGTGCGCAGCCTGTTCCTACTCATGTGGACCCCCTTGTCCTTGACTCCAGAGCGTAACACTGAGTGAATCACTAATCAAATAAAAATGCCGGGTGGACCGCCCGGAAGCGTCCGGAGATGCGGGAGTCGGTTCTCCATCACTCTCTCCCCACCGTCGTAATCGAGAGACTCGCCTCGGCAACGCGGGTGTCGCCGGCCTCCTCGAGCGGGTCGGCCTTCACGAGGCCGCGGGTGCGCACGACGGCCTCGCGGGGACTGCCGAAGACCTCGTACTCCTGTCCTTCGATGACCTTCGGATAGACCCAGGCCGGCGGCGGCTCGCTGGTGTGGCCGGTGACGACGAGGCGCTCAACCCCGAAGGGCGGCACCACCTGGAACCGATACGGCAGCGCCACGACGCGGTTCACACGGTCTATGCCGATGTAGAACCGCTCGTCGAGCAGAATCGTCTCCCCGGAGGCAAGGATGTAGCTCAGCCTCAGGAAGGCGGGCTGGTTCACCCGGAAGTAGAACTGCACGTACTCGCCCTCCTCGAAGACGAGCGCGCGCTCATCGCGGCCCTTGTCGGTCCACACTTCGAGGTCGAGGCCGCCGTTGACGATCTGATCGCTGAGGAGGGCGGCACCGCCTGAGAGCGCCTGGTCCATGTTCGTGGGCTCGAGGTCAGCGCGGGCCACCGACGAGGCCGGGATGGAGGCCTGCGGGGCGGAGACGGTGCGCCCGGTCTCGATGTCGCGGGCAACGACGTGGAGCTCGACAGTCTCTTCTTCCGGCCAGTAACTGCCGCGCACGACAACCGGCGCGGCGCCGCCCGCGTTGCCCGGGCCGCCTGCGTTGCCCGCCGCACCCGGGCCGCCCGTATCGCCCTCGTCGGACGCGTCATTGCGCTGATTCTGAGACGTCGCCGGCAGCGTCGGTCCGGTCGGCGATAGGATGGCGCGGGCAGCCGCCCGTCTGCCCGCGGTTCGGATGCCCGCCGTGGGCAACCACAGGTTCACGCCGCCCGACGTGTCGAGCAGACTTTTCAGGAGTACTTGAGCAGGCTCTGGATGTGCAGCGCCGCATCCTCATCGGTGACGAGGTAGTCGACATAGCCGCCGCGCAGCGCACTAAGAATCGGGCGTGCCTTATGGTGACCCGCTGCAACACATATCCGACCGCGCACCCGCCGGAGCGCCTGTAGCTCAAGCCCGATGACCCGTTCGTGGATCTCCGCGTCGAGCACGCTCCCGTCCTCTTTCAGGAGCCGCCCGCACAGCATCCCGGCTGCCCCGTCTTCAATCATCGCGGACAGCTCGTCCCGCGTAAGGTGACCATTTTTGTAATACTGGGTCTCGTCATAGCTCACCACACCGACACCGAAAAGTGCAAGATCCACTTGCTCCGCCCGTGCAAGCACTCGTTGAACCTCGGGCTCCACGTCCAGCATCCGCTTGAGTCCCGGATCCTTAACGATCGCCGGCGCCTGGATCACGTGACGGGCAGCCCGCAATTTGCGCGCCAGCGTGAACGCAATCTCGTCTCCTTCGATATCGAGGTCGATCCGGCCGCTCCCACCGATGAGCTCCACCACCTCCAGATCCATGGACTGCGCCACAGGCTCGATCTGCGTCACTACGCTGTATACGGTAGTGCCGATCGTGATACCGATGCGCATTCCGGGTTCGAGCAGTGATCGAAGAAGTCCCGCTCCTGCATCCCCAACTTTTCGTTTCGTCGCTTCGAGCTCCGGCTCCGAGCCTACCACGATCACGTCTCGCAGGCTGAAGGTATCGCGCAGGACGTCCTGGTGCCTGAGGCCGTTAGAGGAGGTATCGTTGATGCGAATCTCGACGATCTTTTCGTCCCTGGACCGCTGCAGATACTTCGAAACGTTCGACCGCGAGATCTGCAGGGCGTCGGCAATCTGCTGCTGTGTCAGACCATCGAGAAAGTACATCTTGGCGATACGGATCAGAAGATCCCGTTTGGTGGAATCCATGTCACGCTTCACTGCTACAGGCCCCCGCCACTGTCGGTTTGAAACCTTACTCTGAGCGGTGTCGCACACGGCGTCAAGTCGTCTCTCTGCAATTGCCGCATCTGCATCTCCCATTTTTGTGTCATATGACACACTTAGCTTAACATACTTATCGTTTGACATATACCGACAATATGTTACGATTGTTCGTAAAGAATTATCGTTCGTAGGAGGTTGCATGAGTACCCGCTACATTCTGGTACATGATCTCGGAACCACCGGCAACAAAGCCATTATCGTCGACGATAAGCTGAACCTGCTGGCCAGCGGCTACACGCCGTTTCAGTCCTATTATCCGCACACCAACTGGGTCGAACAGAGTCCCGAAGAATGGTGGACCGCCGTCGTGGAGAGCACGAAGGAGGCCCTTGCCAATAGCGGGATCGACCCCGGGGATATTGCCGTGGTCAGTTTCAGTGCCCAGATGATGAGTCAGACACCCGTTGCAAAAGATGGCTCACTGCTCATGGAGCGCACCCCAATCTGGCCGGACGCACGCGCCGGCACGCAGGCACAGGAACTACACGAAGCGTTCGGAGGTCTCGACAACTACTATCGCATCCATGGAGTCGGGTGGCAGTCCGAGATCCACATTACGAACAAACTCAAATGGCTGAAGGATAACAGACCGGAGGTATACCGGGACACGTACAAGTTTCTCCAGGCAAAGGAGGTCATCGCCTATCGTCTGACCGGCGAGTTCGCAACGGAGTACGGCGACGCCTCGATGTGCGGATATCTCGACATACGCAAGCGAGCAGTCTCCGACGAGATTCTGTCTGCGTCGGGAATCGACAGGGAAAAGCTCCCGGATATTCACGAGTCTCACGATATCATCGGCCGCGTGACACCCGAGGCGGCGAAGTTGACCGGCCTCACGGAGGGCACCCCGGTAACCCTCGGTTCCGGTGATGTTGTCTGCTCGGATCTCGGTGCCGGTGTTATCAAGCAGGGAATGGCCTACACCTACATCGGATCGGCCAACTGGACCGGCGTATTCCGGGAAGAGCCCAGCACCGATCCACGTGTCAAAATGAACTGCAGCACCTGCCTCCCGTGGCCCAATGCGTATCACCTGGTCATGATCACCGCCGCAGGCGGCATTGCCCAGCAGTGGATCCAGGACGCCATGTTCAGTTCAGAATCCGACGATGCGGTGTATCAGACCATGACCGCGGATGCGGAGAACGTACCCGCCGGGGCGGATGGCCTCATTTTCCTGCCCTACCTCCGTGGTGGTGGTGCCCCGCATTTCGACATCAACGCCCGCGGTGCGTATCTCGGCGCGTTGATACCCCACACGCGTGGCCACATGCTTCGATCGCTGTACGAAGGCGTTTGCTTCAACATGCGCTGGCTCTATGACCTATTCGAGTCGGTCGGCGTGCCCATTTTCAACCTCGACCAGATCAGAGCTATCGGCGGCGGGGTACAGAACGATCTGTGGATGCAGACATACGCAGACGTCAATGGGCTTCCGTTTGCGCGCGTCAGCAACCCGCAGCAGGCAACCGCGGTGGGTGCCGCAATGATAGGCGGCGTCGGCGTCGGGATCTGGAACAGCTACGAAGAGGCATCACAGCACATAACTACCTCGAAGACCTTCGAAAGCGAACCGGGCAACACGCAAATGTATAACGAGCTCTACCCTATCTACAAAGACGCCTACCCGGCACTGAAGAGCATTTTCGACCGGATCGCTGACTATCAAATCAAGTACATGCACGAAGAAGAATAGACTCAGAAGGAGCACCACACATCATGAGTATCTACGGAGTAATAGACCCGCACGTCCTGGCCGGCATCGTGGACTCGGCAGCCGTCGGCATGGATATCACCGATGAGAAACTGCGCGAGTATCTCGAGCGGTTCAAGAAGTATCCCGAAACGAGCGTCGTCGTGGTCAATTTCTACCAGGCACGGCTGGCGGCCGAGATCTGCGCCGGCTCGCATGTCGAGGTATGTATCGCGATCGCCTACCCGCCCCTGTGCGCAGTACCGACGGAGCTGAAAGTCCAACAGGCCCGCTATGCGGTGGAAGAGCTCGGCGTGAAGCATGTGCTGTTCACCATTGACCATTCCAGGTTTCGCGAGGGCCTGTATGATGAGGTCGAAGCAGAGGTGCGCGCGGTAGTCGATGTCGTCGGCGGTCGTGCAGAGGTCATCGTCATGCCAGACTTCACCCACTGGAACGAGGAGGACGCGGCCAGGGTCTCCCAGATAATCGCCGGTGCCGGAGGCGATATGATCAAGTCGACCGGCGGCATGGGCAGGCGGGAAGATCCGAAGAAGGTCGCAGCCGCCGTGAAGGCCGTTGACGGCTCGATCAAGGTGATGGGGACGAGCGCCATTCGCAATCTTGACGAAACCCTCGCCATGATGGATGCCAAGCCCGACAAGATCGCGATCAGCCGCGCCGGGTTCTTCACCACGCTCGACGAGATTTCCATGCTCGAGACCGTGCGCCTCTCCAGAGAGGACGTCGCCCGGCGTCTCAGCGGCCTGATCTGGCACCCGACCACTACCACGCAGGAAGTCAAAGAATACCTGCGGGCTGCCGCGGATGCTCGCCTCTACGGCGTCAGCGTTGACCCACGCTGGCTGCCGTTGGCCGCTTCAGAGCTCCATGGGAGCAAGACGAAAACCATAACGCGCGTCGACACGCCGTTCGGCATTACACCCACCGACATGAAGGTCGAAGAGCTCGCGTGGGTGGTAAAAAACGGTGCGGCGGACACCGAGATTCAGATCGCAATGAACACGGCCGCGTTCAAGTCCGGCAATTACACCTATGTGACCGAGGAGCTCGACCGCCTGGTTGAAGCTGCGGACGCGCACCCGATCAGTGTGATTCTCCAGACGCCACTTCTCAGCAAAGAAGAGACGGTGGCAGCGGTGATGTTGTGTCGCGCAGCCGGTGTCGCTGCGGTGGAGCCGATCCATGGCTTCGGGAAGTTCACCGAGGACGGAACCGTCATCCATCCGGATCCGCTTCGCAAGAGCGACATCGAGCTTCTCAGCCAGGCAGCCGCGGGAAAACTCGCGGTCCGGGCAACGGGTGGCATCCAGCGGCTTATGCAGGCACTCACCATGATCGGCAGTGGTGCCGAGCGGCTCGTTCTTCCGAATGCCGTAGACATCCTCAGGCAGTACGACTCACTTGTCGAGCGGGTGTCTCCCTACGCCAGGAGCTGACAGGCGTCTCTTGATCAATCACCGGACGAATGTGCCGGGCCCGTGCAACGCGGCCCGGCACGCCGGCCCCCCGCCACGAGCACCCCGAGCTGAAGCGTTCCGGGGGCGACCAGCGTCGTCGTAGCAACGACCACTCCCGACATCGATGTGAGGGCCGCCAGGGAAACGCCCAGCGCCAGATAGCCGAGGATACGTATGCTGCCCCTGAAACTCTGGACACCAGCCACGTTAGGTCGGTCCTCTACGGAAAGGCGCAGATGGCGCTCGAGGCACTCCGCTATGAGAAGTCGGCGCGACCAAATACACTGCGTTCGCCCGAGAAACGCGGGCTATTCATGTGGGGCCCTCACGCGGACGCAGGCACCTTCGACAGTGTGGAGTGCGCCCACAGGAGTATCTCCTCGGTCGCTTCCCAGCCGAGGCATGCATCGGTTATGGAGCAACCGTAGACGAGCTCGTTCAGGTCGTCCGGAATCGGCTGGCGGCCCTCGATAAGATTGCTCTCGAGCATAATGCCCATGATCTCGCGCTTGCCTTCGGCACGCTGGTGCACGATCGATTCGAGCACCTCGGTCTGCCGCGCGGCGTTTTTGCGGGAGTTTCCGTGGCTGCAGTCCACCATCAGGCTCGGCTCCACACCGGCCTCGGTGAGCACCGCGCAGGCGGCGTCGATGTGATGGCCACGGTAGTTCGGCCCGTCCTTTCCGCCGCGCAGGATGATGTGGGTAGTGTCATTCCCCGCAGTCTCGAGGACGGAAGTCTGCCCGGCCTGGTCGGTTCCGATGAAGCTGTGCGGGTGGCGCGACGAGGCAAGGGCGTTCACCGCCGTTCTTACATCGCCATCGGTGCCGTTTTTGAATCCCACCGGCATGGAGAGGCCGCTTGCCATCTCCCGGTGCGTCTGCGACTCGGTGGTGCGGGCGCCGATGGACGCCCAGCTCACCAGATCATCGATGTACTGCGGCACGATCGGGTCGAGCAGCTCGGAGCCGGCTGGCAGGCCCATGTGCGTGATATCGAGGAGCAGCTTTCGTGCCCGGCGCAAACCCTCTTCAACATCGTATGAGCCGTCGAGATACGGATCCAGGATGAGACCCCGCCATCCGAGCTTCGTGCGGGGCTTCTCGAAATAGACCCGCATGACGACGTAGATCTTATCCTGGACTCGCTCCCTGAGGGACTGAAGACGCGCGGCGTAATCGAGTGCTGCCTCCGGATCGTGAATGGAACATGGCCCGACGACTGCAAGCAGGCGATCGTCCCGCTGGTGGATGATGTCCTCGACGGCCCGTCGACTCTCGACGACGGTGCGGATCGAGGCGTCCGTCACGGGAAACTCCTCTTTCATGACGTTGGGAGCCACCAATGGACGGAGCGACTTGATGCGTAGATCATTGGTTTGCTGCATAACAACATGAATATACATGATCGGGCAGCAAACATGCAACGCGGGGCCGCCGGGTGGGCGCCGACAGCCGACAGCCGCCGGCCGCGGTCGGCGCCGGTGACCGGCGACAGGCCACAGCCGCTCCCGCCGGTGGCGGTCGTGCCGGGCTCAGCCGACCGGCTCGCGCTCCACGGGAAGTGTCATGCAGCGCGCCCCGCCGCCGCCTCGGGCAAGCTCGACGCCCGGAGTGAGGACGAGGAGCCTCTCGTGGTCGTCGACGTGCTCCTCGCCGGAGAGAAAGACATCGACCGAACGCACCGCAAAGCCGGCTTTGGCAAAAGCGTCGGCGGTTGCCACATTGCAGTCGTAGCCGATCACTTTCCCCGGGGCGAGGGCGAGAACGTTGGTGCCGGACATCCACTGCTCGCGCTGCTGATAGACCTCGCTCTCCCCGCCGCAGAGAATGGGCTCGAGCTCGACCCCGAGCTCCGCGAGCCCCTCGATGATCCCCGCTACGTCACGGATGACGGTCTCCTCTCCCGGTGCCACGTCCATGCGAACCACCCGCAGCCGCTTCGGGCCGAGCACGTAGGGCGCATACACCAGCGCCGCGTGACGGTCGACGAGGGTGAAGACCATATCGAGATGGATGGTCGAGGGCTCATGAGGAAGCATCACGACGAGTATGTGAAAGGGCTCGGCGAAGGTGTCGACGAGGTTCTGCGCAAGGCGATCCACGGCCTCGGCGCTGCTGCGCTCCGAGACACCGAGGATGAGGGTGTTCGGCGAAACCGGCATGAAGTCCCCGCCCTCGAGGCGCACGTCGCCTCCCCCTTCAAGCACACCGTCAAACAGTATTCCCTCGGAGCCGAGTTGCGGGAGGTAGGAGAACGCGGCTTTCAACAGCAGAGACTCGTTGACCCGCACCCTGTGTGCCATCGCACCCACGAGGGCACGGTCACGAAAGACCATCGCCCCGTCGCGCATGAAGTAGAGGTTCGGCAGCGGCGGAATGTCGTAGAGGCGCTCGGAGAGGTAATCGGTAAGCGTATCACGTCGGGCCGGCAAGCCGCCGATGAGCGTGTCGACGAGCTCGTCAGCGCCCATACGAATGAGCTCGCCTGCGCGGTCATCGCTCGATATCGCGCGCACCACCGCCGCCTTTGCTTCACCCGTAGCGTTGATCACCGAGCTCACGAGGTCTTTCATCTCGTACACCTCGGCCACCTGCGAGAGAAAGCTCTTGAGCTTCTCGTGCTCCCGGCTCACCACGGAGATCGGGATGATGTCATGATAGAGTAACTGGCGGGCCGATTCGGGCGTCATGCGCTCGATCTCGGTGCCCGGGCTGTGCACGATCACCCGTTTGAGGCAACCGATCTCGGAATCAAGGTAGACGCTCATAGGCACGAACCGGCCATCAGTCTACTTCCACCTGCCGGCTTCTGCAACATATTTACCTCGGTCGGGTTACCGTGGTAAGTGTAGAGGATACGCCGATAGAGGAGGAGAAATGTCTGAGCCACGGGTGCGTGACGTACTCCAACTGCAGCCGCAACAGCAGATCGTGACCGTACACGGCTGGGTGCGAACGAAACGGGACACCAAGAACGTCACGTTCTTCGAGCTGAACGACGGGTCCTGCCTTTCGAATGTTCAGGTGATTTTCGACCGCAGCGAAAACGCGCCGCTTGCCGAGCTCGACCGGGCGCAGACCGGCGCGAGCGTGCGCGTCACCGGAACCGTCGAAGCTTCACCGGGGAAGGAACAATCGGTGGAGCTCCACGGCACCGCTCTCGAGGTCATCGGCGAGGCACCCGCGGACAGCTACCCTCTTCAGAAGAAGCGCCACTCCTTCGAGTATCTGCGCGAGATCGCCCACCTCCGTCCCCGCACCAACACCTTTGGCTCGATCGCGCGCGTGCGCAATGCCCTGAGCACCGCCATACACGGATTCTTCCAGGACCGCGGCTTCATTTACGTGCACACGCCCATCATCACCGCGAGCGACACCGAGGGCGCGGGCGAGCTCTTCCAGGTCACAACCATTCCCCTCGATGCCCTCGCCCGCTCGAAAGACCCCGAAGTTGCCTACGAGAAGGACTTCTTCGGGCGGCCCGCGTATCTCACGGTCAGCGGCCAGCTCAACGCCGAGGTCTACGCCCTCGCCCTGGAGAAGGTATACACCTTCGGGCCGACCTTCCGCGCGGAAAACTCCAATACGAGCCGACATCTTGCCGAGTTCTGGATGATAGAACCCGAGGTGGCGTTCTGCGACATCACCTGCAACATGGATCTCGCCGAGGAGTTTGTCCGCCACATCCTGCGTCACGTGCTCGATGACTGCGCCGAAGACATGGCCTTCTTCGACAAGCGCATTCATCCGGGGCTGCTGGAGAGCCTTCGGCACGTCGCGGAGTCCCCCTTCCGCCGCATCTCCTACGATGAGGCGGTCGAGCAGCTCGAGGCGTCAGGCGTCGAATTCGAGTATCCGGTAAGCTGGGGAAGCGATCTGCAATCGGAGCACGAGAAGTACCTCACCGAGGTCGTCTACAAAGAGCCGCTCATCGTCACCGACTACCCGAAGGAGATCAAAGCCTTCTACATGAAGCTCAACGACGACGAACGGACAGTCCGCGCGATGGACGTGCTCGTACCGCGTCTGGGAGAGATCATCGGTGGCAGCGAGCGCGAGGACCGCTACGCCGTGCTGGAGCGGCGGATTGCGGAGATGGGACTCGCCCCCGAGAACTACTGGTGGTATCTGGAGCTCAGGAAGTTCGGCGGCGCGCCGCATTCCGGCTTCGGGCTGGGCTTCGAACGGCTGGTTCAGTACGTCACCGGAATGCAGAACATCCGCGACGTCATTCCCTTCCCGCGCACCCCGAAAAACGCCGCCTTCTAACGACCGGGAAAGTTCGCCGCTTTTCAGCGACGTCGGGCGAGCCTGTTGCCGGCCCCGACAACAGGCGGCCCCATTCCTCTACGCGTTTACCTCTACGCGTTGCACCATTCCTTCACCTTGACCGCGAGCTCTTTTCCGCGCTGCTTCAGGAGCTCTTTCTCGTCCTCGGTCGGCTTACCCATGAACTCCAGCGGCTCGAGGAAGTCCCACTTCATCTTGTTCCGCTCCACTATTTCCTGGAGCTCCTTTTGTGCGCCTCCGGACCAGCCGTAAGAGCCGAAGCTGAAGGCCTTGCGGTTGAATGCCTTCTTCTTGCCGATCTCGTCGACCACGGCCGCCATGGCCGGAAACATCTTGTACTCGTAGGTCGGCATGCCGAGCACTACACCGGAAGACTCCCACACCGATTGCAGGACGAACCCGGCGTCGGTCTCCGGAACCTCATGCACATGCACCTTCACGCCTTCGCTCTCGAGCCCTTCGACCACGGGCTGCACGCCCTGCTCGGTATTCCCGTACATGCTGCCCCAGATCACGGTGACCTCGGGCTTTGCCGGCCCCTTGGAATAGCTTGCGTAGCGCTTGTAGTCGTCGACGATCTTTTGCGGATTCTTGCGCCAGACGATGCCGTGTCCGGGGGCTATGATGTCCACCGGCAGGGATTCCACCTTGTCGATGGCCTTCTTTGTCGGCATCGAGAAGGCTGCGACGATATCGGCGAAGTAGCGTGAGGCCTCGCGCTCGAAGAAGTCGATCTGACCCTCGTCGAGCTGATCGTCGTAGGGGGCGTCATCAGAGACCGCACCGAAAGAGCCGAAGGCATCACAGGGGAAGAGCGTCTTCGACTTCGTGTCGTAGGTTGCCATGGTCTCCGGCCAGTGCACGTTCGGGATCTCTTCGAACGCCAGCACCCGCCCGTCACCGAGGTCCAGCGTGTCTCCGGACTTCACCGGGCGAATGTTCTTGGTGATCCCGTAGAAGCTCTCGAGGAGCGGAACCGCGCGCTGCGTGCAGAGGATCTCGAAGTTTTCATCGCCACGCAGCGCAGAGAAGGGCTCGAGCCAGCCGGAGTGATCCGGCTCCATATGATTGATGATTACATAATCGATATCCTCGAGCTTGACCTTCATCTGATCGAGCTGTTCGAAGAGCTCCTCGGGCACACCTTCCCAGGTACACACGCCGTCGATGATCGCGGCTTTTTCACCTTTGACGACATAGGAGTTCATTGCGATGCCGTTTGGAATCGGCCACATGCCCTCGAACAGAATGTTGTCGACGTTTGCGGAGAGACGGAACACACCGTCGGTTACTTGAGTCGTCCTCATTTGCGACACCTCATGCTGATTGAATTGGTCATCTTCACCACTACCGGTAATTTAATAACGATACAGTCCCTATTTCAAGCGTTTTTCCAGCTCTCGGTCGAAGGCGTTCGCGAACGCGGTCACTTCTCGCGTTCCGTAACGCCTGCCGGGCTCTGTGAAGGATGCCGCGCTGCGGAACTCGTACATGAAGTCACGCTCGGAGAGCCGTTCACGGACGTTCTCACCCGTATACACCTCGCCGCGGGTGTTGAGCACCACCACCGAACGTTCCACCAGCCGCGCGGCAAGCGGGATATCACGTGTGATCGCAATATCACCCTCTTCGACCCGCGAGACGATGACCTCGTCGGCGTCCTCCTCGGTGACGATGCTCTCCACGTTGCCTGCGCTGCGCACCCCGGCGTCCTGCCGCGAAACGAAACGGGCCGGAACGCCACGGCGATCAGACGCGCGAATGATGATATCACGAACGCGCTTCGGGCACGAGTCCGCGTCAACCCAGATCGTCATCGCCGCGCCCCAGGGGTAGCGTCGGCCTCCGGGGAGGCGTCAGCCGCGGGCGCCGCGCCACGGCGCGACGCGGGCTCCACCCCCGGCGCGGACTCGAGCGGGACGGTGGCGACGAAGACGCGGGCCGACCCCTCGAGCGAGTAGGTCCCGGCATCGGCGGTGACGAAGGCGGACTCCCCGCGCGCGAGCTCCACACCCTCGCCTGCGCGCTCGCGCAGCCGGACCGAGCCTTCGAGCGCAAGCACCACCTCCGGCGCCGCGGCGGGTCGCGGGCGCTCGGTCATGCCGTCCACGCGGGTCTCCTCGAGGGCGAACTCGGAGGCCGGTGTGGCGTAGCGGTGCCACCGACCCGGCGGAGTGTCAGGGTCCGCGCGCAGGATTTCCGGCTCGTCGGGGGCGAAGACCAGCGTTCGTGTCAACTCGGGCACGTCGACATGCTTTCTGGTGAGGCCGCCTCGGAGCACGTTGTCGGAGTTGGCCATGACCTCGATACCGACGCCCTCGAGATAGGCATGGAGCGTCCCGGCAGGCAGAAACATGGCCTCACCGGGCTCGAGCTCGAGACAGTTGAGATACAGAGGGGCTGCAATACCGCGGTCTGCACCGTACTCATCGCCGAGGCGCCGCACCCACTCGTAGCGCGTTCGCGCCCCGGCGTTACGCGCACGAAGGAGCGCGGCCTCGGCCAGCTCGGTCTCGTCCGTGCTCATGAGCGCGGAGAAGAAGCGGCGCAGTGAGGACTCACCGGGTTCCGCCCGGAGCCTGGAAACGGCAGCGGCCAGCTCGGACATTCCGCCGTGCCGGGCCCGGGGGGCGCCGCCCGCGGATGCCGGGCCCGACGGTCCGGCGTCCGAAAACTCGCGACCGGAGAACTCCTCCGCAATTGCCGCGAGGGGGCGGAATCCGCGCAGGGCGGAGAACCGCGTAACCGCGCGGATGAGCTCGGGTTTGTGGTTGTCGTCGCGGTAGGATCGCTCGAAGGCGTCGAGGGGGATACCGGCCTCGTTCTCCCGCGCAAAGCCCGCCCGGGCCTGCTCGAGGTCGGGGTGAGCCTGAATGGAGAGCGGTCGACCTGCGGCGAGAATCTTCAGGAGAAAGGGCAGACGGCCGTCGAACCGCCGGACAACTCCAGGGCCCAGGGCCCTCTCCACGTCGCGAGAGAGGTAATCGGGAAGAGACTGCGACTCTCCCTCGAGTCGCACGGCGGAGGGTGCCCCTGGATGGGCCCCCATCCATAGCTCGGCCATCGGCTGACCAGTGGGATTCTCGACACCGGTGAGGCGGGGGATTTCGGTGGTCGAGCCCCAATCATAGGGCCTGATCGAGTTGACCATCCTGAGGATCGCCATAGGCGACAGTGTAGCGGCGCCCTATCCGACCGTCAACGAAGTCGAAGAGCTTTCCTGCCCCGGGACCCTGTGATAGTCTTGGGCCGTTATGGGCATTGCGTCACAGTTCGCCGCACGTATTCGTGAGGGACGGCTCGATCGAGCGCTCTCGGTCGTGTATCCCGACACCTACCGCGAGGAGAGACCTCGGCTCGCCGACCTCGCCGGGGAGCTCGCCCGTCGTTTCGGCGGTGACCCCATTCACCTGTTCTCGGCCCCGGGGCGTACGGAGCTCGGCGGCAACCACACCGACCACAATGCGGGGCGGGTGCTCGCGGCGAGCGTGTCGCTCGACACCGTGGCTGCTGTTTCCGCGCGCGAGGACGATCTGGTGGAGATCGTATCCGAGGGCTATGAAGAGCTCGTCAGGGTCGATCTCGGCATACTCGGGCCCGACGAGCGGGAGCACGGGAGGCCGGAGGCCCTGATTCGCGGCGTGGCCGCGTACCTGCGCGCGGCCGGGTACGTGGCAGGTGGCTTCAACGCGGTGGTCACGAGCCGCGTGGGCTCAGGGTCGGGATTGAGCTCGTCGGCGGCGTTCGAGGTGCTCATCGCGGAAATCTTCTCCGTCCTCTACAATGGCGGTCGTCTCACCACCCTCGAGCTCGCCCTCGCCGGACGTCATGCTGAGAACCGCTTCTTCGGAAAGCCGTCGGGGCTCATGGATCAGATCGCCTGTGCGAGCGGCGGCGTCGTAGCCATCGATTTCCGGAACGAGGACGAGCCGCAGGTAGAGCGAATCCCGGTGCGTTTTCAGGATCACGGGTACCAGCTCTTCGCAGTAGACTCCGGCGAAGACCATGCCGACCTCACCGACGACTACGCCGAAATCGTCACCGAAATGGCCGCCGTTGCGCGCCCGCTCGGCGCTGAACGGCTTCGCGAGGTCGACTATGAGGAGTTTCGCCGGCGCATCCCCGAGCTCCGCACCGCGGCCGGCGACCGCGCGGTCCTTCGCGCGTTTCACTTCTTTCAGGAAAACGAGCGGGTTCTTCGACAGAGCCGCATGCTCACCGACGGCGACCTCGACGGATTTCTTGCCGAGGTCGGTGAATCGGGGCGCTCGTCCTGGCGGTTCCTGCAGAACTGCTACTCGCCGGGCACGCCCCGGCGACAGGGAATTGCCGTGGCCCTCGCGCTGAGCGAAGAGTTCATCGAGCGGCCGGACCGTTTTCCGCACCCGCCGCGTGTGGAGGGAGCGACACGGGTACACGGAGGCGGATTCGCCGGAACGATTCAGACCTATGTGCCGATAGCCCGTGCAGGCGCGTACCGGGAAGCCATGGCGGCCGTCCTCGGCCCTTCCGCGGTGACCGAGCTCACCGTGCGGGAGACCGGTGTCTGCAGGCTCTGCCACAGCGGGACGCACAGCGGTACGGATTGAACAACGAGCCGCGCATCTTTACCATCATCTTCAAGGAGCAGATCAATGGAACGATCCCCACTTCAAAACGCACGCTATAGCTATGAGCCGAAGCTTCCACCGGTACTCAGGGACACGCTCACCAACATCACCGTCCAGCTCGGCGAGCCCACCGAGGCAACCAGCGACCAGAGCGGGTTGAAGCAGGCGTTTCCGCTGACCTACGGAGCCCCGATCGCGAGTTTCACCCCGGCGGACTCCACCCGGGATATCAAGCCGCTCAAAGTGGGCGTGGTCCTCTCGGGGGGACAGGCCCCGGGAGGCCACAATGTCATCGTCGGCCTCCTCGACGCGCTCAAGAGCGCAAACTCGGAGTCCCGGCTCTACGGCTTCCTCGGCGGACCGGGCGGCATTCTCGAGAATCAGGTGATCGAGCTCACTCCCAAGTTCGTGGAGGAGTACCGCAACACAGGCGGGTTCGACATGATCGGTTCCGGCCGCACCAAGATCGAGACGGAGGAGCAATTCGACACCTCCCTCCAGGTCTGCACGAAGCGCGAGCTCGATGCGGTGGTGATCATCGGCGGGGACGACTCTAACACCAATGCGGCCCTGCTCGCCGAGTACTTCCGGTCAAAGGATGCCGATGTTCGCGTCATCGGCGTTCCCAAGACCATCGACCGCGACCTGAAAAACGAGTACATCGAGACCTCGTTCGGATTCGACACCGCCACGAAAACCTATGCCGAGCTCATCGGGAACATCGCCCGCGATGCAAGCTCGGCGCGGAAGTACTGGCACTTCATCAAGCTCATGGGGCGTTCGGCCTCACACATCGCCCTCGAATGCGCACTGCAGACGCACCCCAACGGCTGCATCATCTCCGAAGAGGTCGCCGAGAAACAGCAGACCCTCGATGACCTCGTTGACCGTATCGTGGAGCAGGTCGTCACGCGCTCGAAGAACGGCGAGGATTTCGGCGTATTTCTGGTGCCCGAGGGGCTCATCGAGTTCATCCCCGAGATGAAGGGCATGATCTCCGAGCTCAATCGCATCCTGGCCCACGACGCGGCGTACTTCCAGACACTTCACACCTACGAGGACCAGTCGGAGTGGATCAACCGGAAGCTCTCCCGCGACGCGTCCCATGTATTCTCCTCCCTTCCCAACGAGATCCAGCGGCAGCTGCTCATGGACCGCGACCCGCATGGCAATGTGCAGGTCTCCCGCATCGAAACTGAGAAGCTCCTGATCGACATGGTCGAATCCCGCCTCAATGAGATGAAGGCCACCGGACGGTTCAACGGCAAGTTCAGCGCCATGCGCCATTTCTTCGGCTACGAGGGCCGCTGCGCCTTCCCGTCCAACTTCGATGCGGATTACTGCTACACACTCGGCTACACCGCCTGCGCGCTCATCGCCAACGGGCTGACCGGATACGTCACATCGGTGCAGAACCTCGCACGTCCGGCGCAGGAGTGGGAGCCGGCGGGGGTTCCACTGACCATGTTCATGAATCTCGAGCAGCGAGCCGGCCAACTGAAGCCGGTCATCAGGAAGGCACTCGTGGAGCTCTCCGACACACCGTTTCGAACGTTCGCCGCTCACCGGGCCGAATGGGAAGTCAAGACCTCCTATCGCTTCCCGGGGGCTATACAGTACTACGGACCGCCGGAGGTCTGTGACAAACCCACGCTGACGCTCGAAATGGAACACTCCTCCTAACAGAAAACTAAGTTGCGTGTGCACGAAAGTCGTCTTATGATGGAAGATGGTGGGATGTGCGCCGCTTTCGGGTGCACACGTTGGTTTCAACCCGAACAGGAGGAGGAAACATGCGAAAACTCGTACTCGTGGTAGCACTTCTGTGCCTGCCGTTCGTACTGTTCGCCCAGACAACCGTCGTAGATGACAGTTTCTCGCGCATGGGAGCGTGGATACCCGGCTACGGCGACTGGAGCGTCGAGCGCGGGCGGCTTGTGCAGGAGAGCACCGCGGTCGGGATGGCCCGTATCGACCGGGAAGTTCCCCAGGACGGGGTCTACCAGATCGATTTCACGATCCGCTACGTTGACGGCGGCTACCGCAGCATGGCCGATTACGAGTCCGGCCGGTATCACGCGGGCTTCGGCGTTCATCTTGGTGTCACGGATCCGCCTCTCCGCGGTAAGTCATGGGGCAACGACGAGAGCTATCTGCTGTGGCTGAATCTCGACACACGACCTGACACGCGGCGCAACGCCGGCGCGCACTATGGCTTTCGCGCGCAGGTCTACGAGAGCTCGGACCACGTTACGATGGATCTGATGAGAAGCAGCGAGATGCGCCGGCTCTTCGGCGACTCGCGGGCGAGTGTTGATCTTGTGCGCGCACTCGAAGAGGTCTCCGGTCAGCGCTTTGCCGTTTCGGACCTCCGGCCGTATCTGCGTCGAGACATCCCGGTGAGTATCCGTGTGAACACACGCACCGGTGAGGTCGGCGTCAAGGACCCGACAGCTCCGATCCGCTTCTACTTCAATGTCGACCCGGACATGCTCGACGGAGACTACGTGAGTCTCCGCACGAACGCACTTGCGGCAAGTTTCGATAACTTCACCGTTACTCGGAGATAGACCGCCTTCGGCGGTGGTCCGGAACACCGGGCCGCCGCCTCTCAGCCGCCCCCGGCGAGCTCCCCTGTCTACACCAAAGACCAGAGATACTCGACGATGTGGAACAGAGCCTCGGTATCGAGGGAGCAATACCGCTTCAGGTCCTCCAGCACGACCTCGCCGTCGAGCTCCTGCCCGTCGGGAAAGCCGTGTCTGAGAAAGTAGTAGAGCACATTCGCATCGCGCCCGTCGGCTACCTCCAGCTCCCCGTATTCGCCACCGATCATGGCGTGATACACCGCCTTCAATGAGGCACTTCCCTCCTGCCGCGGATCATAGTACTCACCGCGCGCAAAGATGCGCGAGATGTCGACGAGCCGCGGGATGATGTTCTCGAGCTTTGGTGGCGGAAGCGGGTCGGCGGCCGTACGTGCAGCTGCGAGGTGCGCCGTCTCGTTTCCGGCGCCCGCCCCGGCTCCTGTCCCTTCCCCGACGGCGAGGCGCTCGAGCATCCGTCGCTCAAAGCCCTTCCCGTAGACGACGATGCTTCCGCGCTCGCCGATTCGGGACACCAGGTCACGATAGAGCCCGCAACGTCCGTCCTCTCCAGGCAGGGCGGCGTAGACGTGGTGAGCGGGGGGCGCGCCGGGGCGCTCCTGGCGGTGAAGAGAGTAGATCACGGGAACGTGCTCCCAGGGGGCCAGTCCGGCTGCAGACGGCACGGCCTCACTGTAGGCCTCGAAGTCGAGGAAAGAAAGCGGATACTCGAGTTCCTCGAGAAAGGCGGCAATCGCGGGGAGATCGATGTGGCGCTTGCCGCTCGCGCGGGCTGCGAGATGGATTTGCTGCACGGGCGAGAGCTCGCTGCCGGGAGGAAGCGCGGCGAGGCGCTCGACCTTGCTCCTGCCCACCGTGCACGCCGGACAGGTACGGCGCCTGCAGGGTTCCACCTGCTCGAGCATGTCGGCCTCGGGGAGCGCGAGGATCTCCATCATGCGCTCCAGGCGCGACGGCACCTCCGCAGCTCTGCCGCGCGCGCGACGCGTCACATCGGCATCGATAAGCAGTCCCCGGTAGTCGTCCCCGGCGATGCGGCGATAGGTCTTTCTCAGGTAGCGGAGAACAACCTCGCCCCCGCCGGCACCTGTGCGGGCAAACACGTGATCGGCAAAGGCGGCTTCCCAGACGAAGGAGTCCTTCACCGAGGTTGCCGGACGAAGGAAGACCAGGCTCCAGCCGGATTCTGATTCCCCGAGCTCCTCTACGCGGGCGGAAACCCGCCACTGAGGCGTGAGATCGTACTCCCTGACTTCGGGCTCAGAGGAGAGGCCGGCAACGGCGGCAAGGCGGCGGTACTGATCTTCCCGATAGGCGCGATGCAGCGCCGAGCCTTCGTCTTCGGGGCGGTTGATGCGGTACCACAGCTGCCTCGCACAGCGGACGCCGGTGACGAAATCGTCAGTGGTAAGGACGCGCTGCACGCCTACTCCGTGGGCTTGACCAGCTCATAGGTGTCGATGGCGATCTGCAGCTCCTCGTTGGTGGGTATCACGAGGATGGTTACCGGCGAGTAATCCATGGAGATGACGCCCATTCGCGGGCCGTTCTCGAGGTTCTTCCGGTAGTCCATGACGATGCCGATGTTCTCGAGGCGGTTGCAGATTCGCTCGCGCATGCGGGTGCCGTACTGCCCGATGCCGCCGGTGAACACCAGGAGGTCGGTCTTGACCATGTTGGCCGAGTATCCGCCGATGTACTTGCGGATGCGGTAGGCGTACACGTCGAGTGCGTCCTGGGCATTTCGGTTGCCCCGTTCGGCCGCCTCCTCGAGATCGCGCAGATCGTTGGAGATCCCTGAGAGCCCGAGAAGACCGCTCTTCTTGTTCAGCATCTCGTTGAGCTGCGAGGCGGTGTATCCGCGCTCCATGAGATAGAAGATGATGGCGGGATCGATGTCGCCGCTTCTCGTTCCCATTACCAGGCCCTCGAGCGGGGTGAAGCCCATCGACGTGTCGATGGACTGGCCGTTCTTTATGGCGGTTATCGAGGCGCCGTTTCCGAGGTGGCAGGAAATGACGTTGGTGTTCTCGAACGAGCGCTTGGCAAACTTCATCGCCTCCGCGGCGACGAAGCGGTGGCTGGTGCCGTGGAACCCGTAGCGGCGGATCTTGTACTGGTCGTAGAGCTCGCGGGGGAGCCCGTAGAGAAATGCCGCGGGGGTCAGGCTCTGGTGAAAGGCGGTATCGAATACCGCGACCTGTGGAACGTCGGGAAGGAGATCTCGTACGTTTCGGATGCCGGTGAGGTTCACCGGATTATGCAGGGGTGCGAGCTCGATGTTTTCCTCGATAGCGGCAATCACGTCATCGTCGATGATAACCGACTCGGCGTACTTCTCACCGCCATGTACGACGCGATGGCCCACACCCACGATCTCATTGAGGGAGCCGACGACCCCCTGGGGATCGTTGACGAGGGCATCGCCCATGAGCTTGACCGCGGTCTGGTGGTCGGGGATCTCCTGTTCCTTGACGATGCGGCCGTTCTGCGAGGTCTGCTCGAGGCGACCGGTCTTTTCGCCGACGCGCTCCACAGACCCCTTTCCGAGGCTGCTGCGCGAGGGCATTTCATATACTTCGTATTTCAGAGACGAGCTTCCGCAGTTGACGACAAGTATCTTGTACGGATCCATGGACTCAAGTGTAGCGACATGCCGGCGCGACGTAAATGGCCGGTTGGAACAGGCTTGTCGATACTTCGCCGTTGCTGCTACTGTTTGCACACATGCCGTCGCATCTTGCCCACCTGATCCACACCGAGGACAGCGTCGCGCGGGCGTTTCCCGATCTCGCGGATCCGCCCGAGCGCCTCAGAAGCTTCTTGACCCTCGGTGCCCAGGGCCCCGACCAGTTCTATCACAACCGCCGTCGAAAGCCCTCGGGACTGCTCTACGGCTCGCTCTCGCACCGAAAGAACTACGGGCGATCGGTCGCCGGAATGATCCGGTGGGCCACCGGGCGAGAACTGCCGCTGCGCTCGGAGGCGGGGATGTTCGTCCTCGGCTATGCCGCACACGCCGTGCTCGACAGGAAACTCCACCCCTTCATCAACTACTTCAGCGACCTCCCCGACAGCCGCGTCTTTCCCCGCGCCCACGCGTTCTTTGAGCGTATCGTTGACGTGCTGCTCGTTCGACGGATCCGCAACACCGAGCCGCGCGAGATCGATTTCCGCGGAATCGTGGACTGCGGACCGTATCTCCCGACCGAAATTGCGGCCATGATGACGGCGGGATTTCTCGCCGCCTTCGACCGCGCGGACGGCGACGCCGATCTTCCCGAGCGTCTTCAGAACGCCTACCTCGATTCCATGGGATTCTACGGCTACACGAACATGGTCGGCGATGCGGCGATGCGCAGGGCGATTGATCACGCGGAAAACGACCGCCACGAACGGGCCCTCATCGCCCTCCTTCACCCCCCGCAGCTGCCCGCCGGCTATGATTTCGCCAACGCCTCCGGTGCGGAGTGGTGCCACCCCTGTGATGAAACCGAGCGGCGCACCGACTCGCTGTATGACCTCTACGACGAGGCGGTCACACGCGCGGAGCGGGTGCTCACCGGTATCGAGGCCGGCTGGTCGGGGCGCGTTCCCCTCTTCGATTCCGATGCCGACGCGTCCGAGCCGTCGGTGGAGGCGCTGGTGGGGAACCACAATCTCTCCGACGAGCGGATGATCTCCTGTCCCCGTACCTGCGCATCACCCTTTCCGCTGATCGAGATCGTCGATGAGCTTCGGAACACCTATCAGGGGCGGGAGTAGGTCCGTTGCTTCGCACGGGAGGTCGCCGAAAAGCGCTCCGAGAGCGCGTCCGCGATGATGTTCAGGCTCAACACCGTCAGCGCAACCGCAATACCGGGATAGAGGGCAAGCCACGGCGCCCGCAGGAGATAGTTCCGCGCATCCTTGAGCATCAGCCCCCAGCTCGGGTTGGGCGGCTGGGTTCCGAGGCCGAGAAACGAGAGCGAGGCCTCGATCACCACCGCGAGCGCAAAGGTGATGGAAGCCTGCACGATGATTTTCGGTAGCACGTTGGGTAGGATGTGCATCGAGATGGTCCGCCGCAGGGGACTGCCGAGCGCCCGGGAGGCCTCGACGTATTCCTCGGCCTTCACGGCGAGGGTTTCGGCACGCACGAGGCGGGCGAACACCGGGGTGAAGATTACGCCCACGGCCATCATCACCTGCATGACCCCGTACCCGAACACGCTCACCACCGTAATGGCCAGGAGCACGGTGGGAAACGAGAGAATCGCGTCCATGAGCAGCATGAGCGCGCTGTCGAGCAGCCCCTCCGACAGCCCCGATGCAAGGCCGATGACGAGCCCGAGCGCGAGTGCGATGCCCACCGAGGTGAAGCCCACCACGAGCGTGGAGCGAGCTCCGTAGATGAGCCGGCTCGCGACGTCCCGCCCGAAATCGTCGGTACCGAGGAGATGACCGCCCTCCCCCGGCCCCACGAAGCGCGCATCGAGGTCCTGGGCAACCGGGTCGAAGGGCGCGATGAGCGGCGCCGCGATCGCAGAGACCACGAGCAGAGCCACGAAGCCCACCGAAACGTAGAGCAGAATCGTGGTGAGAGTCGGCGCCGCGCGGTGCACGTGCCCTACTCGAGCGTCAGGGTGCGAAAGTCGTAGGTGTCGAGGGTCGGGTCCATTTCGAAGCCCCCGACTTCCTCCCGCAGGCCAACGTAGAGGTAGGGTGATCCGAGGTACACGAAGGGCACCTCCTGCGCCATGATCTCGAGCACCTCACCGTAGAGGCGCCGCCGGGTTTCGAAATCGCTCTCCCGGCGAGCCTGCTCGATGAGCTCCTCCGCCCGCGGGTTCTCCCAGTTGGTGTAGTCGAACTCGCCGTTGAGGCGGCCGTCGGGATCGAGTTTGCCGGTGTGTCCGATGACCGTGAGACCGTAGCGCGTGTTGCGATAGACGTCGCTGATCCAGGTCGACCAGTCGACGAGGCGGATGTTGGTGTCGAGTCCGACCTCGGTGAGCATGGCGTTGTACATTTCCGCCGCCCGTACGTGGAACTCGTAGTTCTGCGGGACCACGAGATCGAGGGTCACCTCATCGCCCACGTCCGCCTCCGCAAGGAGCTCCCGGGCTCGGCCCGGATTGTAGGGGTACATGTCGGTGAAATCGACGTAGTAGGGGCTCTGCGAGTCCATGAAGGTACCCACGACCTCCCCGCCGGTGTAGGCGACATCGAGCACCGCCTGCTTGTCGATGGCGTGATTGATGGCCTGCCGCACCGCGGGCTGATCCAGCGGCGCGCGATCGGTATTCATCGCCATGACCAGAACGATCGCGGTGAGCTGACGGTACAGCTCCGCGCCGGCTGCCTGGCGAATCGTCTCGATGTCGCCGGGCAGCACGGTGTCTATGATGTGGAGGTCACCGCTTATGAGGCCCTGCACCTGCACCGAGGGCTCGGTCACGATATTGAAATCGACCCCATCCACCCGCGGCGCACCCTCCATCCAGTAGGCATCGTGGCGCTCGAGCCGGATGCGATTGTCACGCACCCATTCGGCAACACGGAAGGGACCGGTGCCGACCGGCTCGTTACCGAAGTCGTGGCCGGCTTCGATCAGCTCCGCCGGCAGGATCGCACCCCACCCCGATGCGAGAGAGGAAAGCAGCGGCGCGTACGGGCGGTCGAGCTCGAAGACCACCGTGTAGCTGTCGGGCGTCGTGATACGCGAGATGGAGGAGAACTCCGGCTTCCAGGGGGAGCCCGAATCATCGGCGAGAATACGCTCGAAGGTCGCCTTCACGTCGGCCG